>JBDTVB010000069.1:0-7970 GCA_040007415.1 Anaerolineaceae bacterium | reverse complement strand
GCCCTACTTCCTCGAACTGCGAACCTATCGCTTCAGAGCCCATTCGATGTATGACCCGGAACTCTATCGCTCGAAAGACGAAGTCGAACGGTGGAAACAACGCGACCCGATCGATCTCCTCACGCGGGAACTGAGTGAGACCGGCACAGTGAGCGAGCAAGCCATCGTTGAGATGGAAGCTCGCATTGGGCGCGAACTCGAGGCTGCGGTCGCTTTCGCCGAAGAAGCGGCCCTGGAGCCAGTTGAGAACCTCACTCGATTCGTCTACTCGGAGCCGCAGTCATGACAGTCTCTGTCCGAATCAAGAGCACGTATCGCGAGGCCATCAGGCAGTCGATCAGGGATGCGTTGATCCGCGATGACCGCGTTTTCCTGATGGGCGAGGATGTTGGCGCCTATGGTGGCTGTTTCGCCGTGAGCAAAGGCCTGTTCGAGGAGTTTGGCCCGCAGCGCATTCGCGACACCCCTCTCTCGGAGTCGGCCTTCGTTGGCGCCGGCATTGGGGCGGCACTCAATGGTTTGCGGCCAATCGTGGAAATCATGACCGTCAACTTCAGCCTGCTTGCCCTTGACCAGATCATGAATAACGCCGCTACCCTCTTGCATATGTCGGGCGGGCAGTTCAACGTCCCGCTGGTTATCCGGATGGCCACCGGCGGAGGCAGGCAATTGGCTGCCCAACACTCGCATAGTCTCGAAGGGTGGTACGCGCACATCCCGGGGATCAAGGTGCTCACTCCCGGCACGCTGGAAGATGCCCGCGGCATGCTCTGGACCGCGCTGGAAGACCCGGACCCCGTGCTCATCTTCGAAAACGCCCTCCTGTACAACATGGAGGGTGAGTTGGACGAGGATGCCGGCCCCGTCGAAATCAGCCGCGCGAAGGTCTTGCGGGCGGGGACGGATATTGCGCTCATCAGCTACGGAGGATCGATCCCGAAGACGCTTGAGGCCGCAGCGGAGCTCGAACGCCAGGGCGTGAACGCAGAAGTTCTCGATCTCCGCACGCTCCGTCCACTCGATACGGATGCAATTGTCGCGTCCGTCAAGAAGACACACCGGGCGGTGGTTGTCGATGAAGGCTGGCGCAGCGGCGGCATCGCGGCCGAGGTAATTGCGCGAATCCAGGAGCAGGCGTTCTACGAACTGGATTGCCCCGTAGCCCGTGTCTGCACCGAAGAGGTGCCCCTCCCCTACGCAAAGCATCTCGAGGACGCAGCCCTCCCCCAGGCGGCGAAGATCGTGGCCACCGCACTCCAACTGGTCGCTTCGCATGGCTGAGTTCTGTATGCCCACCCTTGGCGCGGACATGACGAAAGGCACTCTCATCAAGTGGCTGGTGAAGACAGGCGAGCACGTGGAGCGAGGGGATGTCATCGCTGAGGTGGAGACCGACAAGGCGGACCTCGAGATCGAAGTCTTTGAGGCCGGCATTGTCGAGCGCTTCCTGGTGGAGGAAGGCGCGTCCGTGCCGGTGGGCACACCGCTCGCGATCATCGCCTCTGCCACAGGTCACCCGGCACCTCCGGCAGCTGCGCCGTCAGCAGGCAAAGACCGCGTTCTCGCGGAGCCGTCTGAGCGGCCAACGGTAGCCGGGCCGCGGCGGTCCCACCCGCGGGCGACCCCAACCGCCCGCATCCTCGCAACCAGGCTCAACCTTGACCTGGGCGCAGTGCCGGGTTCGGGGGTAGGTGGGGACATCACCCGTGCCGATGTGGAGCGCGCAGCCGCGGCCAGCCGCGCAGCTCCCGGCGGCAGAGGGCGAGCATCTCCCCGGGCCCGCCGTCTTGCACTCGAACTGGGGGTATCCCTGGAAACGGTTCGAGGAACCGGAATCGACGGCGCTGTTACGGGCGATGATGTGCAGAGTGCGGCGAAACGCCCCTCGATTCCCGGCGAACCTGTCCCTCCCCAGAAGGGGCCGGTGGCGCGGCGTGGTCCAATCGCTGCCCTGATGGAGCGTTCGAACCGCGAAATCCCGCATTACTACCTCTCCCTTGATATCGATGTCAGCGCTACGCTCGAATGGCTCACGGGGGAGAACACCGGCAAGCCTGTTGCGGAGCGGATCCTCTTCCCTGCCTTGCTGCTGAGGGCAGTCGCAATCGCTGCGGCGCAGGTCCCCGGGCTGAACGGTTACTGGCAGGACGGAGGCTTCGAGCCCGCAGCAGACGTGAATGTGGGATTCGCGATATCGCTTCGAGGAGGGGGCCTGGTTGCTCCCGCCCTGATGCGCGTCGATCAGGCGGGGGTTACGGCAGTCATGGCGAACCTGCGCGATCTCGTTACCCGGTCGCGTTCCGGCAGGTTGAAGGCATCGGAACTCACCAGCGGGACGATCACGGTGACGAGCCTGGGCGACCTCGGCGTGGACAATGTCTTCGGACTGATCTTCCCGCCACAAGTGGCCCTGGTCGGGTTTGGCCGCGTTCGCGAGCGCCCGTGGGCTGAATCCGGGATGCTTGCCGTTCGCCGCGTCATCACCGCCACACTCGCCGCCGACCACCGGGCGAGCGATGGTCACCGGGGCGGACTGTTCCTGGCGGCGGTCGAGCACGCATTGAAGGAGCCTACGACACTATGACACCCGAAAAGGCGCGACAGCTCGTGATGGACGCCCTCCACAGGGTTGCCCCGGAGATCGACCTGGCCGCAGTCTCGCCCGGCGACGACCTCCGCGAACAACTCGACATCGATTCGATGGACATCCTCAACGTGATGATCGACCTGAGCGAAAAGGCCGGTTGCAACATCGATGACGAGGACTACGGGAACATGGAAACGCTGGGCCAATGCGTCGATTTTCTCGTCGCCAACGCCCCGTAGAAACATCTCCACCGGCGTGGCGCTGAGATCGGACGGAACTTGAGACGCTCAGTGCAGCGGAAACCCGGGGAGGGTGCGGAGGTGCTCGAGTTGGCGCGCATGGTCGGCATCGTGGATGCGGAGGAAGACGTACCAGTCCCGGCAGTTGAGCGGCCCGAAGAAGGCGTGCGGCACGGTGGTCTCGAGGTCCGGTTCCGGCGGCAAGCGTTCGGGCAGGGCTGCGAGCCTGATCGACGCCCGGGTGACTTCGCGGAGCACCTCCCTGAATGGTGGCCGGGATTGGGATCGAAGCATCCCGGGAGGATCCTTCGCAACAGCCTGGCCAGCGGCCGTAGCTTCGATGATTGCGCCGACGTTGGCAGAGTAAGCCAGCACGTGGTCCGCGACTTCGATGGCGCTCCATGCGGCCTCGCCTTCGCCGAAAGGCGGCCGCCAGCGTGCCTGGGCTTCTGAGAAGCCAGCCAACCGCTCGACCAGAAGTGCCCTTGATTTCACAAGCGCCGGCCACAAGCTCAGCCAGTCACCGTCGCGCGCCTGGGCCCGGATCCATTCGCCGAGACCATCGGTATCCTCAGTCACGCCCCGGATGATCGCACCGCCCGTGCTAAGGAGATCGACGGCGGCTTCACTTTCGGGCAACATCGACCTCTCCAAGGAGTGCAGCATGGAGTTTCGGTTTACGCCCAACCAGGAAGCCTTCAGGTCCGAAGTCCGCTCGTTCATCCAGAGCGAGTTCCCCAAGGCCGCGGACGGCGAATCGTTCACCCGGAAGCTTGCCGCGCGCGGTTGGCTGACCATGTCCTGGCCGAAGCAGTACGGCGGCCAGGAAGCGGACCACATGCGGCAGCTGGTCTACAACGAGGAGATGGCCTACAACCGCGCGCCCGGCCAGACGATGGGCGCCGACCGTGTGGGTCCGACGCTCATCCTTTTCGGCACCGATGAGCAAAAAGAACGCTTCCTGCCTCAGATCGTGAGAGATGAGATCCGCTGGTGCCAGGGGTTCTCGGAACCGGGTTCGGGCTCGGATCTCTCCTCGCTGCAAACCAGGGCCGTGCGCGACGGCGACTTCTACGTGATCAACGGCCAGAAGATCTGGACCTCCGGCGCCCAACAGGCGGACTTCATGATCCTCCTTGCCCGCACAGAGCCAGATGCGCCGAAACATCGCGGGATCACCTACTTTCTGCTGGATATGAAGTCGCCGGGCGTGACCGTTCGGCCATTGGCACAGATAACCGGGCGTTCCGACTTCAATGAAGTTTTCTTCGATGATGTGCGCATCCCGGCGTCCGCGGTCGTCGGCGAAGTAAACCGCGGGTGGTACGTGTCCACCGCGACGCTCGACTTCGAACGCTCCGGCATCGGCCGCGTGATCGGCGGGCTGCGGACGTACGAAGAGGTGGTGGAATATGCGCGCAAGACGCCCGCGCGCGACGGGGGCGGAGAGACGCTGTGGGACGACCGCACCATCAGGCACGCGCTGGCCGACATTGGCATCAGCTTCCGCGTCGGACGCCTGCTCTCCTACCGGGTGGCCTGGATGCAGAGCCGAGGATTGGTCCCGAACTACGAAGCGTCGATTGCCAAGACTCTCGGCACCGAATTGCACCAGCGGCTTGGCCGCGTGGCAGTAACGACGCTGGGGATGGCCGGACAACTGACGGATCCTGCTCGGGCACCGATGCAAGGGGCCGTCCCGGCGCTCTACCTTTCCAGTGTCGCCCTGACAATCGCCGCGGGCACGTCCGAGATCAACCGCAACATCATCGCTCAGCGCGGGCTCGGGCTGCCGCGTGGATAACCGGGGACTCGGGCCGCTGAAAGTGCATCCGTCTTGACGGCCGAGGCACACGGCCCGCTGCACGGCGTCCGCATCCTGGAGTTTTCACAGATCGTTGCCGGGCCAGTCGCCGGCTTGAACCTGGCAGACCTCGGAGCGGACGTGATCAAGGTCGAGCCGATGAGTGGCGATTCGCACCGCTTTGTCGGTACCACCGTCCCGGGCGAAAGCAAGATGTACCAGGGCAACAACCGGGGCAAGCGGGGCCTCGTCGTGGACCTGCAGGATCCGCGCGGCCTTAACCTGATCCACCGCCTTGTGCCGACGGTCGACGCCGTGGTCATCAACTTCCGGCCGGGCGTGCCAGAGCGGCTGGGCATCGACTACGACACCCTCCGGGCCATTCGGCCCAACCTCATCTATGCCCAGATCAGCGGTTTCGGCGAAACCGGCCCGGCCGCCCGCAAAGCCGGCTCCGACATCGTCGCGCAGGCCCACTCTGGCCTGATGGCGATCAACGGCAAGCTGGACGAGACAGGCGCACCGCAGGTGATGGGCGTACCCGTTTCGGACTACACGGCCGGACTCGCCATCGCAATGGCAGTATGCGCGGCCCTCTACCATCGCAGTCTGACGGGCGAAGGCCAGCGCATCTCCACCTCGCTCCTGCGGGCCGGGCTTCACCTGCAGAACCGGTATGTGATGCGCGAGCCCGTCAGTGACTCCGCCATGCGCGACGTGAAGATGGAGCAGGTAGAGGCGGCCCGCGCGCGCGGCGAGACCTTCGCCGAGGTGTTGAAGCTGCGCGACCCGCGGGCCGGGTTCGCCTCGCCGTTCACGCTCTACTACCGCGCCTACCAGACCAGGGATGGAGCCGTCGTCCTCGGGGCGCTGACACCACAGAATCGACACGCGATCCGCAAGGTGCTCGGGATCGAAGGCGATCAATCGGACGAACCCGAATTCGACGCCCAACTGCAGGAGAACATCGTCGCCACTCAAACGTGGAGGCATTGGATCGAGGAGAAGATGCTCACGCGCAGCGCGGCCGAGTGGGTCGAACTGATGGAAGCAGCCGGCGCCCCGGTGGCCCGGGTCAACATCCCCGAAGAGATGGCGGACGATGCGCTCGTGGTTGCCGATGGCATGATCCTCGACCTTGAGCACACCATCACCGGGCCACAGCGGGTGGTTGGTCCAACGGTGATGATGTCGGCCACGCCCACCGGCTCCCCGCTCGCCGCACCCGCGTTCGGTGAGCACACCGCCGAGATCCTGCGCAGCCTGGGCATGGCGGACGCAGAGATCGAGGGGCTGGCGCAAGTTGGCGTGGTCAGGTGCCTGTAGTCAGTGCTTAGCTACCGCGGAAGACCGGTGGGCGTCGCTCGGCTGTCGCTTTGATTCCCTCGCGGAAGTCTTCGGTCATCCGCAGCCGCGATTGCTCGGCGTTCTCGTGGTCGGTCGCGTCGCGATAGCGCTGTCCGATCCCGGCACGCATCGTCGCGCGGATGCTCGCCACAGCGAGCGGCGCCGAGGAGGCAATCTCCGCCGCCATCCGGTGGGCTTCGGCCCGCACCTCCTCGGGAGCGGCGATCCGGTCGAGTAGGCCGATGCGATACGCTTCCTCGCCGGAAATCCGTTTACCGGTCAGCAGCAGCTCGAGCGCGCGCTGCTGGCCAACGATTGGCGGCAGCGTAATCGTCAGGCCGAAGCCGTGGTGGAACCCGAGCTGCGCGAAGTTCGAGGCCATGCGCGTTTCGCTGCTGCCAACCCGGAAATCGGCGGCGCAGGCCAATCCCAGCCCACCACCGATTGCCGCACCGTTGATGGCGGCCACCACAGGCGTCTTCGCCTCAATGAGGCGCGCCGCTTCGCTGTAGAGGTTCCGCGCCGAAGGAGCCGTCCCGCCTGCGTCTGTTGGCGCCGGCGCGGCGAAATTCGCCCCTGCGCAAAAGTGCTTGCCTTCCGCGCAAAGCACGATGGCGCGGCAGGCCGGGTCGCCGTCAATCGCTTCGTACGCGCTGGAGAGCGAGGCGATCAGCTCGGCATCAAAGAAGTTGTTGGGCGGCCGGTGGATCTCAACTTTCGCAACTCCGTTCGCATCGACCCCGACGCTGACATCGCCGTATTTGCTGGCTACTGACATGGTTCACTCCCTGGGCGGATTCCCGCGTTGTGCCTTAACTCTAAGCACTCGCGGCGCGATTGACCGGCCCTTCGCCCGTCACTACCTTGGCGGAAGGTGGAATTCCGCTGGGGAACGCCGGCGGTTGGGTGAGAAATGGCGAATTCAGCGAAAAAACTCTCCTTCTTCGGAAGGTTGGCTTCGGTTGCCTACCATCACAAGTGGATAGTCGTCCTTGCGTGGATCGTTGGACTGGTCCTGGTCATCGCCCTCGGCCGCACCGCGGCAGGTGAATATGCCACCCGCTTTTCGATCCCCGGGTCGGAATCGGAAAAGGCCCAGGACCTGCTCACGGCGAGGTTCCCGGCCCGCTCGGGCAGTTCGGCGCAGATTGTCTTCAATACTCCTCCTGGCGAACCAGCGCTGACTGACGCCGAAAACACCGCGCGCATCACCGCCATTCTGACCGAAGCGAAGTCACTGCCGGATGTGAGCGCCATCACTCCGCCCTCACCAGCGACCATCTCCGCCGATGGACACACGGCCTTTGCGACGGTCCAGTACAAGGTCCAATCGAGGGCGTTGCCGATGGCGTCCGCGAAGGCGCTGGTGGCTTTGATTGATCGAAGCAGCGCGCCCGGGTTCACAGTGGAAGGCGGCGGTCAGGTGGTCCTGAGGACCGAACGGGCGGGCTTCGCCTCGTCCGAGGCGATCGGCATCGGCGCCGCGGCGGTCATCCTCCTGTTCGCCTTTGGCTCGATCGTGGCCATGGGTCTTCCCATCCTCACCGCAGTGGTTTCGCTTCTCGGTTCCCTGTCATTGATCGGTCTGGCCGCGAACTTTTTCGACATGACCGACTTCACACCGGCGTTCGCGGCAATGATCGGCCTCGGCGTGGGTATCGATTACGCCCTCCTCGTGATCACCCGGTTCCGCGAAGGACTGCACACCGGCCATTCGGTCGAAGATTCGACGCGGCTGGCGGTAGAGACGGCAGGCCGTTCCGTCCTCTTTGCGGGGACGATCGTCATGATCGCGATGCTCGGCCTCACCGCCATCGGCATCTCATTCATCGGCGCGCTCGGTATCGCTGCCGCGATCGTTGTTGGCCTGTCAGTGATCGCGGCGCTGACGCTCCTCCCGGCCATGCTCTCGATCGCCGGGCGGCGAGTTGATTCGCTCAGCATCCCGCTGTTCCGCACGCAGGAGGGCGACCACGAAGCCTCAGTCTGGTTC
>JBDTVB010000068.1:0-7972 GCA_040007415.1 Anaerolineaceae bacterium | reverse complement strand
CATTATTTCGGGCGGAGAAAATATCTCCTCGCCCGAAGTGGAAGCGGCGCTCTACAAGCACCCGGCGATCCTCGAATGCGCGGTCATCGGCGTGCCCAGCGAGAAGTGGGGCGAAACGCCGAAGGCGCTCGTTGTCCTGCGCGAAGGGGTCACCGCGACGGAGCAAGAGATACTCGAGTTTAGCCGCCAACACCTCGCCCACTTCCGCTGCCCAACCTCCGTCGACTTTGTCGATTCGCTTCCGCGGACGGCCACCGGAAAGCTGCAGAAGTTCGTCATCCGCGAGAAGTACTGGGAAGGCGTTAAGCGTCGGGTGAACTGAGACGACCGATGAGTGAGTTCGAACTTCTCTCGATGCGGCCGAACTTGCCAGTTGCGGACTTGGACCGCTCCGTCGCCTTCTACCGGGACGTGCTCGGATTCGAGCTGGGCGCCCGCATGGACGACATCGGCTTCGCGCTGATGAAGGGCGGCGGCGCCGAATTGGCGCTCGGCGCGCGGACAAGCCCGGAGCCCGGCGGCGCATACCTCTACGTCACCGGCGTTGAGACGCTGCTCGTGCGCTGCGAGGCAGCGGGCGCAACGATCGTCGCGCCGTTAACGCAACAGCCGTGGGGCCTTCGAGATTTCGTCGTCGAAGACCCGGATGGACATCGCATCGCGATTGGGCAGCGAGTCTAGGGCGGCTGCGTGACGTTGCTGCCAGGGGCACCGAGCAGAGAACTGCCGGCTAGAACCGCCCAGGCGTTGATAGCTGAGATAGCTGATGCGCCGGTTTTCGAGATGCCCACGGGGGCGCTTCTGTTGGGTGCCATGTCCATCGCCCTCAGATTCAATCGCTCGATTTACGATTCGCTCTACGTGGCGCTCGCCCTCCAGGAACGCTGCGCGCTCGTCACCGCCGACCGGCGACTCTATGACGCTGTAGCGCCCAGCTACCTCGAGACCATGCTCTGGATCGAAGATGTCCCACTGCTAGCTGCGGACTAGGCACCGGGCGCTCGGAATCGGGTCTTAAACGTGAACGCCGCCGCGGTCGGGCCTTCCGCCCCAAGCTGCGCGAGTCGTGCTTCGGCCTCTTCCACAGTTGGCACGTGGCCCTTAGCTACCCACCACAGCACCGCGTACGGCTGCTCTTCGTGGGTGAACCATTCCGTGCGCCGCCGGAACATTGCGACGTGGTCGCTGTGAAACGCGTATTCGAACAAAGCCTCGGCTGATTCCCACACGCTAAAGTTGATGATCAGCCGATCGTCGTCGCGGATCCGGATGCTCGTGGAGTTGCCATCGGCTTCCTGGTGGCGCCAAACGAACCCCGGAGCATCGTCCGCGAGCTTGTTGACGCGGTCCAAGTTCGCGGTGAAGTCCGCTAGCCGCGGGTCATCCAACGGTGCCAGGAGCCAGGCGATGTTGTACTGCGCGAGGTGGAAGCCGGTCACGATTCGCAGCCTACCGCAGCTCTCCGCACGCGAACAGCGCCAATCCCGGTTGAGGGCGGACGGGCGCGGCCCTATGCTCGGCCCACCCCTAGCCCCGGAGCATCTGAAATGTCTGATTCCCCACTTGATGTTGCTGACCGGCTGTTCGCCGCGATCCAGGCCGGTGACGTCGAGGGCGTCCGCGCTGTCTACCACCCGGACATCGAGGTCTGGCACAACTTCGACAAACTGAACCAGACAGCCGATGAGAACCTTCGGGTGCTCGCCTGGATGGTGCGAAAGATGAAGGACCGTCGCTACGAAGACGTTCGCCGCTACGAAACGCCCGACGGTTTCGCCCAGCAGCACGTGTTGCGAGGGATCGCCCCAAACGGCGAGGCGCTGGATATGCCGGCAGCCGTGTTCTGCACCGTGAAGGACGGCCGGATCACGCGGCTCGAAGAATACCTTGACCCGTCGCAGGCGGCGGTGCTGCGCGCATGACCACCCCTGGGGCGCGGCTGCGGGAACTGATGGTACGAGGCACGGTCGTCGCGCCATTCGTTTTCGATGGGGTGCAATCGAAACTCGCGGAAGCGGCGGGCTTTGACGCGGTCTATATGACCGGATTCGGCACAGCCGCGAGCTACGGTCTCCCTGACCTCGGCCTCATTGGGCTCGGCGAGATGTCAGCTAACGCCTCCCGGATAGCTGCTGCCGTGAGCGTTCCGGTCATAGCCGATGCCGACACCGGGTATGGCAACGAAACGAATGTTGCCCGCACCGTGGAGGTGTACGAACGCGCCGGCGTTGCCGCCCTGCACATCGAGGACCAGGAATCGCCGAAGCGCTGCGGCTTTCTCGAAGGTAAGCGCGTCATCCCGCGCGACGAAATGGTACTCAAGATCAGAGCGGCGGTGGCCGCCCGCAGCGATCCGGGCCTGGTGATCATCGGGCGTACGGATGCCATCCAGCCGAACGGGTGGGAGGACGCGATGGATCGGGCCCGCGCCTACCGTGACGCAGGAGCCGACCTCATCTTCGCGGACGGGCTGAAGACCCGCGAGATGGTCGAACGTGCCGCCCGCGATCTGGCCGGGATCCCACAGCTTGTCTGCACCTGGTTGATCACCGCCGACGAGGCACGGGCGATGGGGTTCGCGATCTATATCCATCTTGGCGTGATGCTTCGCCACTTCGCGGATTTCGCCGAGACGTTGCGTGAATTGCGAACCACGGGCCAGGTTACGCTTGCCCCCGCCGCCGCGACTGTGGAGCCGATCACGGGGATCCTGCGAGGTCGGTTCGCCATCTGACTACGTGTGTTTGTCGCAGCGCCTATCGTTTAGGCAGCCATTCTGGTACGTTTTTCGTTCCACCTGAGGTAGGTCATGAGTGAACTCGGGAGTCTGTTGGTTCGTGCGCGCGAGGCGCGGGGCCTGACACTCGAAGACGCAGAACGCGATACCCGCATCTCCAGGCGCTACTTGCAGGCCCTCGAAGCAGAGCAGTTCGAGGTGATCCCGGCGCCTGTTTATGCGCGCGGATTTCTGCGTTCTTACTCGCAGTACCTTGGGCTGGATCCCCAGGAGATGCTCGGTCTTTTCCCGCGAGAAGACGATGCTGAGTACGGTGAGCCTAAGTCGCCGACCACCACGTCAGCGCCGCCACGAGCGACACGCCAGCAACCGATCAGCGCCGTAGGCGCCTCCCGCCCGGCGTGGCGGCAGCCCCAACAGGGCGAAGCGCCTCGAACGCAGGGTGGCCGCAAGCCCGATGCCGAACCGCCGCAACGGCGGGATCAGCCTCCTCCTGAACGTCCTCGCCGCGCACCCCGGCGAGACGGAGAGCTGCCGCTCGAGCCCCTTGAACCGATGATTGGCGTCGATATCGGAGTCGCCCGACCGGATACGCGCATCAAGACAGACCCGGCTGCCCAGGCTCGTTCAGCCGTTATCGGCGTAGTTGCCGTCGCTGCGGTCATCGCGGTTGTGCTCCTCGCTCTTCTCATCTCAAACCTGGGCGGTGGCAGTGGAGCCCCCGGCACCGCAACGAGCACTCCAGCAGCCAAAAGCACGACGAAACCCAGTACGGCCGGCCTCCCCACAGCCGCCGGAGGGCTCCCTCCAAGCGGATTGACCATCACGCCGGGCATCGTCCCCAGCCTCATCGGCCAGAGTTCCACCGTCGCCAAAGCGGCGATTCAGGAGGCTGGCTACGTGACGGTGGAGAAGACGCAGAAGAGCAGCGAGGTCAAGGGAAAAGTGATCGACCAGTCACCAGGTGCAGAAGCGGCCTGGCCCGCCGGCAGCGCCGTCACCATCGTCGTAAGCGAAGGCCCCTGATGGGTGTCCCGAAGACCTATCACCTTGTGACGCTCGGCTGCCCGAAGAACGACGTGGACAGCGAACACCTCGAACGGCTGCTGACTGGCGGCGAGCTGCTTCCGGTGGTTAACGCCACCGACGCCGACGCGATCATCGTGAACACCTGCGGATTCATCGAGCAGAGCCAGGAACAGTCCATGGAGGCCGTCCGCGAGCTTGCCGCCCACAAGCGCCATGGGCAGACGCTGATTGTCGCTGGCTGCATGACGCAGCTCTACGGACGCCAGGTGAAGGAAGAATCGCCCGCCGTAGACCACATCTTTGGCGTCGGGCAGTGGCAGGATGTGGCGAAACTGCTGAGCGTGGATGTCTCAGCCGTGTATGACATCCCCGAGAGTAACGCCAAAGTGACGGGTGCCAGTGCCTACCTCAAGATTTCCGACGGCTGTGACGCGCCCTGTACGTTCTGCGTCATCCCACGGATCAAGGGCGGCCTCCGTTCTGCGCCTGCCGGGATGCTCGTCAAGGAAGCGCAGCGGCTGGTGGCGGCGGGCGCGAAAGAGCTGGTGCTGGTCGCGCAAGACAGCACCGCCTGGGGCGAAGATATGGGCCTTCCGGTGGCAAGCGGGCTCCCGGGCCTCCTGGAGATGCTCTCCGAGGCCGTTGGCCCGGAAGTTTGGCTTCGTCTGATGTACGCCTACCCGAGTCGCGTTTCATCCAGGCTGATCGAGACCATGGCGCGGCTCCCGAACGTTTTGCATTACCTTGACGTCCCCCTCCAGCACGGTTCGGAGGCTACCCTGCGACGAATGAAGCGGCCCGCGAACATCGCGAAGGTCCACGCCTTTGTCGCTGAGCTGCGCGCGGCCATGCCGGATATCGTCCTGCGCACCTCGTTCATCGCGGGCTTTCCCGGAGAAACAGAAGCGGAGTTCCAGGAGCTGCTCGATTTCGCGAAGGCGGTGAAGTTCGACCACGCGGGCTGTTTCACGTACTCGCTGCAGCAGTGGACTGGCGCCTTTGAGATGGGCGACCAGGTGCCGGACGAAGTGAAGCACGAGCGCCGAGACCGCTTCATGCGACAGCAGCAGAAGATCGCCTCGAAGCGTGCGAGGCGGTTTGTTGGGCAGACACTGCCGATGCTCGTCGAGGGCCTGGGCGAGGACGAGGATGGCAACCCGGTGATCGCCGGGCGCACGTACCGCGAGGCGCCGGAGGTGGACGGCCTCGTCTTCGCTTCGGGCACCGCTACTCTCGGTGACCGCGTGCTCGTGCACATTGACGAGGCAGCGGAGTACGACCTGTTCGGTACGCTGGTCTAGCGGTGGGGGGCCGCCGAACCTCAACCACCCAAAGAAACGGGATCGGCCAAAGATCGGCGTCAGCCCGGACTTCCCGTTCTTCTAGTGCCCCCTGCTAGCGCACGGCTGTTGGGGCGCGTCGTGAGGGCAGCACATGCAAACGGATCGTCCGCTCGCGCCGCGAATCGTTGTCAAGGCTGCGGGCTCGCGCGTGCAACAGGTCGGTCAACGAAATCATGCCGAGCAGCTTGCAATCGTCGTCCACCACTGGCAGCCGCGTGAAGCCCGTGCGCGCCATTCGGTCTGCAATCACGCGCAACGGCTCACCTGGCGACGCCACCACCGGCGGCGCGGTCGTCATCATGTCCGCCAGCCTGAGGCTGTCAGAGACCTCGCCACTGTTGGCAGCTAGCGCCGTGAGGTGGGTCCGCGTGACCGCGGCCAGCAGCCGCCCCTCGCCATCGATAACAGGGTAGAGCCGCTGGCCGGTTGGGCCATGCTCCGGGTGCAGGCTGGTACTCAACGAATGCACTTGGAGGTCGCCTGGTATCGCCGTGATGTTGGTACGCATGGCATCGCGCACAAACGTCAGTTCCAGCGGGTCGAGCGAATATTCGCGGCCCAGGTGGTAGCCGCGGCGGCTGATCTTCTCTGTCAGGATCGACCGGCGCAGGGTCAGCACGGTAAAGCCGTGCGCGATCATCACCGCGATCATGAGCGGGAGGAAGGCGTTTACATCGTGCGTCAGCTCGATTGCGAAGACCATGCCGGTGAGCGGCGAACGCATGGTCCCGCCGAGGATCGCGCCCATCGCGATCAACGGCCAGAACCCAGCGCCTTCGTTTGGTAGAAACGAGGCTTCCGCGGCGCCCATGGCGCCGCCGATGAGCAGCAAAGGCGCCAGCACGCCGCCCGAGGTGCCCGAGCCAAGCGAGATCGCCCAGATGAGCGACTTCACCACGAGCAGCCCGATGATCACGTGCGAAGTAGTGTTACCAGTGAGTAGGTCGCCGATCGTGTCGTAACCCACGCCGAGAGCCACCGGAAAAACGAGGCCACCCACACCAATCGCCAGCCCGCCCATCGCCGGCCACCACATCCAGTGAATCGGCAGGCGGTGGAAGGCATCCTCGGCGGCGTAGACCGCCGCGGTGAGAGCGGCGGAGAGCGCGCCAGCCGACAGCCCGATGAGCACGCACCCTGCGAAACCCCAGGGGCCGATGAAGTCGGCATGTGGGGGCACAGGGAAGAGGGGGCCTGGCCCCAGGATGTAGTGACGCGTAATCGCCGCGACGGCGCTCGCAAACGCCACCGGGAGAAGCGAGCGCGGTTTCCATTCAAACAGCAGGAGCTCAACGGCGAGGAGGACCGCGGCGACCGGCGAGGCGAACGTGGCGGCCATGCCGGCTGCCGCTCCGGCAACAAGCAAGGTCTTCCGCTCGGCGCCCGAAAGGTGGATGAACTGCGCGAGGATCGAACCGATCGCGCCGCCCGTCATGATGATCGGACCCTCGGCGCCGAACGGCCCGCCCGAACCGATGGAGATGGCCGACGAGAGCGGCTTAAGGATCGCGACGCGGGGCTGCACGCGGCTGCCGTTCATCAGGATCGCCTCGATCGCCTCGGGAATGCCGTGCCCGCGAATGCGCTCGGAGCCGTATCGCGCCATGAGGCCGATGACCAGCCCGCCGATGACGGGCACAACAAGGATCCAGAGGCCCAGGTCGTTGTCCTTCACCGAAACGACGGTGGTGTTCCACCGCTGGAAGAAGAAGAGGTTGGTGAACAGCCCAATCAGTCGTAGCAGCGCCAGGGCAACGTAGGCGCTGATCACGCCGATGACGGCTGCCACCGCGCAGATCAGAATGACGCGCGGCGACGTGGTGAAGTCGCCGAGCGTTGTGTCAGCCGGGCCGTCCATGCCGCGTTTGGCCGCGGTTCGCATCCGGCCCCAAAGTGTGCCTGCGGCATTTGCTACCGTCATTGCGCAGACCCGGCGGTTTCCAAAGCAAGCTCATGGGCGGCAGCCGAGGTCTTTTTGGCGCCTCCGCCCTCCACCACCAGCTGCAGGACACGGGCGAGGGCGGGGCCTGCGGCCCGAAGCTCGGCCTGGTGGTGCAAAGTCAGGTCCCGCAAGTGTGCTTCCCCGGAGGGGGTGAGCTGCACCAGGACTTCGCGGCGGTCGGCTTCGTTGCGATGGCGGACCGCATGGCCGCTGGCCACCAGGCGGTCGATCAGCTCGACGCAGCTATGGTGGCGAAGCTGTAGTCGCTCGGCGAGGTTACCGATCGTTGGCTCCATGCCCTCCGGCATGCCTTTGACTGCAAGCATCAGTTGCTGCTGCTGGGGTTCGAAGCCGGCCGCACGCGCGGCCTCTTCGCTGAAGTGGATGAAGCGGCGGATCGAGTAGCGGAACTCGTGCAGGCTTCGGTAGTCAATCTCGGAATCGTCGGCGTCCATCGCGGTAATCGTATCGTGTCACGATACATTGTGGCAACGGCAAACTCATCAAGGGCTGGCGGGGCAAGGCGGGTGCTAGCATTCCCCGGTGACGCTCATCGACGCCCATACGCACATTTTCGATCCGGCGCAGATCGCGCGGCGTCGCGAGATCGCGGCCTCCGATGCGACCTTCGGCGAGCTTTACGGGGACCCGGTGGCGAAGATGGCGGCCGGCCCGGCACTCTCGGCAGCGGTAACGGAGGCCGGACTCGATGGGGCGGTTGCTGCTGGTTTCGCATTTTCCAGCGCGCGGGAGCTCGGTAGCCAGAACGAGCATCTCCTGGCGATTGCGAAGGCGGACCCGCGAATTATCGCGCTTGCGACCGTGAACCCGGCGCTCCAAGGCTGGGAAGCGGAGGCCGAGCGCGCGCTGGCCGCTGGCGCCCGCGGATTTGGCGAACTGCGCCCGCACAACCAGGGCTGG
>JBDTVB010000067.1:0-8015 GCA_040007415.1 Anaerolineaceae bacterium | reverse complement strand
CGTAGTGCGCGGCCACGTTTTCGGCGCTATCGAACTGGCCGAGGTAGTAGGCGCCTTCTTGCGAAGCGATCGCCTGGGCGACTTCTCGGGCGGTCTTGATGCCCGCCTGGCGGGGAACGCGGCGGATGCCGGCGCCGTAGACGCGCAGAAGCTGCTCGATCTCGGGGTAGACGCTATCCGGCACGCAAACGTCGACCGGGTGGCCGAGCATTCGCCCGTAGAGCGCGAGGGCCACGCCCGTGTTGCCGGTGGACGCCTCAACGATGCGCTGGCCCGGCGCCAGAGCGCCGCTCCGTTTCGCCGATTCGAGGATGCGGAGAACGATGCGGTCCTTGATGCTGCCGGTGGGATTCTGCGCCTCCAGCTTGGCGAACAGGCGGACGCCAGGCGATGGCGAAAGTGATTTCAACTCAACCATCGGGGTGTTGCCGACGAGGGCGGCGACGGATTCGAAGGGGCTCACAGCGCGAACTCATCCCAGCGCGCGAGACTCAACCAAATCTCTTGCGATACGACAGTCGATCCGCTTCAAGGTTCGCTGCAAAGGTGTTCCACTCTTCTTCGGTCATTGCCGGGTGGGCGCGCGTTCGCCTGAGTAGCTGAATGAGCGGATGGTTATCAACCGAGGCCGTCTCTGGGTGGCAAGCCCCAGGCCTGACTCGGCGCAACTCCGCAGCAGCTTCGGCCTCGCTGAGACCTTCAACCCATTCCGCCAGCGCTTCTTTCGCAGTCACGCGTCCATTGTAGGGGATGCTGGCAAGCCCCACCGCTACTTCGCGGCCGCGTCCAGGATGGATTTCCAGGTGGCGTTGTTTGCGGGGTTTTCCGGAAGGAGCTTGCCGTTGAGCACAAACGCCGGCGTGCCCTGTAAGGAGAGTGCTTGCACCGCCTTGTAGTCCGCTGCCACAGCGTCCAGCGGGGCATCGGCGGCGTAGCAGGCGGCGTACTTCGTCGCGTCCAGCCCGAGGGCGGCGGCGTACTCCTTGAACTTTGCTTCGCTGAACCCTTCCTGTAGCGCCGGTCCCCCTTCGTAGGATTCGGCCTGGACCAGGAAGAGCTTCTTGGCGTACGGCCAGAACTGGTCCTGTTGGTTCGCGCATTCCGCGGCGACCATCATCGGCAGCGAAGGCTGACCGAGCGGGAAGTAGTGGAACTGGATCTGCACCTTCCCCGTCTTCACGTAGGAATCGACGATGAACTGTTCGAAATCTGCCGTGAACTCAAGGCAGTGGATGCAGCGAAAGTCTTCGTACATCTCGAGCTTGACCTTCGCATCGTCGTTGCCCAGGTTGCGGCCCTTGGCGAGTTCGGGAGGGATAGAGAGCGCCTTCATCTTCGCGACGTAGCCACTGCCCGTGGTGTCTTTGGCGGCGGTAACTTTCGCTGTCGGTACGGTCGATGCTGCGCGCGTCGGCGTGCTCGCTTTTGCGGCGTTGGCGTCGTCATCCCCGCCGCACGCCGCGAGCGCAAACACGGCCAGGAAAGAGAGGATCGCCAGGGCGGATCGCTTAGGCATTGAGGAACTCGTCCACCAGGCTGATGAAGACTTCGAACTGGTCGTGGTGCACCCAGTGGCCGGCCTTATCGATCTTGACGGAGCGGTAGTCGTGGAACGCGCTGAGGTCGAGGGACTTGAAGCGCGCGCCCCAACTTTCTTCGCCCCAAAGAATCAGCATGGGGCAGCGAATCTGGTTCCAGAGGTCACGCGCGTCCTCCATGTTGAATTCGTACGGTGAGCCCGCGTGGGTGAAGTTGTCGAACTTCCAGGTCACCTCTCCCTCGATCTCGCGAGAGCCGGTGATGGTCAGGTGACGGGCGAGTTCGGGGGAGAGGTGGCGATTCGCGGTGATCATGCGGTCAGTCGCTTCTTCGATGCTGGCGTAATTGCGAAGCTGGCGCCCTTCCAGCTTGCGCATGCTCTCCATCCACTGGCGCATGCGAACGTGGGCCGGGCGGCGTTCGCCGGTGGACCAGCCCATGCCGCCGAGCCCTTCAATGGAGACGAGTTTCGTTACCTTTTCAGGGAAGGTGCCGGCGTACTGCAAGGCCACACCGCCGCCCAGCGAGTGCCCGATGATGGTGTATGGCGCTCGGCCGATCTCTTCGCCCAGTGCGTGGATGTCCAGTGCGTAATCGATGATGGAGTAATCGCCGCCGGTCGCCCACTGTGAATCGCCATGTCCGCGCAGGTCGGGCGCGTAGACGCAGTACCGGTCGACGAGCGCTTCAACGGTTCGATCCCAGGAGCGGGCGTGATCGCGCGTGCCGTGGATCAGGATCAGCGGCGGCTTCGTCTCATCGCCCCAGACCAGGTAGTGCATCTTCAGGCGCTGGGACATGTAGTAGCGAGACTCAGGTTGCATCTACGTAGTAGGCAACGGGGCCGGTTCAAAGGCAAGCCGATGCACGAGGTTGCTTGCTTAGCGTTCGACGGGCACGTTTACCGAGTTGCCCCACTCCGTCCAGCTGCCGTCGTAGTTGCGCACCTGTGGGTAGCCGAGGAGATAGGTGAGGGCGAACCAGGTGTGGCTCGAGCGTTCGCCGATGCGGCAGTAGGTGACGATGTCGTCAGACTTCTTCAGCCCCTGCTCCTGCTCGTAGATCGCTTTGAGTTCGTCGGCGGCCTTGAAGGTGCCGTCTTCGGGGTTGGTTGCGCGCGCCCAGGGTACGCTCTTGGCGCCGGGGATGTGGCCGCCGCGCAATACGCCTTCCTGGGGGTACTCCGGCATGTGCGTCTTTTCGCCACTGAATTCGGCAGGCGAGCGAACGTCCACGAGCGGCCGGCCGGCCGCCTGGTGCGTCAGCACGGCATCGCGGAAGGCACGAATCTTCCCGTCATCGCGGTCTGGTGCGACGTACTTCGTGGCGGCGTACGTGGGGGATTCGCGGGTCAATTCGCGGCCTTCTTTTTCCCACTTCAAGCGGCCGCCATCCATCACCCTGGCGTTGGTGTGGCCGAAGAGCTGGAAGACCCAGAACGCGTAGGTCGCCCACCAGTTGCTCTTGTCGCCGTAGAAGACGATCGTTGTGTCCTTTGTGGCGCCGATGCGGGACATGAGCTTCTCGAACCCATCGCGGTCCAGGTAGTCCCGGCGGAGTTGGTCGTTGAGGTCCGCGGTCCAGTCGACCTGGACGGCGCCGCGGATGTGGCCGGAGGGATAGAGCAGCTGGTCTTCGTTCGATTCCACGATGCGAACGGCTGGGTCGTTGAGATGGGCCGCTACCCAATCTGTGTCTACCAGCACCTCAGGAATTGCATAGCCGCGTTCTTTTATCTCTGTCATCGTCGTGTCCTTCCGAAACGGGTGTGAAGCGCCCGCGGTTCATCTGTCTTAACAGGGTACAACACCCAGCACCCTCCCGCAGGTCGAAGTCAACAAAATCGACCTTCTTCATCAACAACTGGCTGGTAGCAGGAAGGCTAGATACCTAGATCAGGGTTTGCGGTCCTGTTGCCAGCGAGTGCGCGGCCGATTGTAGGTAGCAGAGGGCCACCATGTCAGGAGCCGAACGCTTGCAGAATCCACGCACAGTTCACGTTGTTCCGCAGACCGGCGGACGTTGGGAAGTCCGCCTGGACGGTGGCTGTTCGCCGCTTGAGTTCACTGACCTTGGCCGTGCGCTCGACGCGGCGACGGCCATCACCACCGGCGGCGCAACCACGCGCGTGGTCATCCACGAGCCGCAAACGGCGGCCTGAGGGGTTCGCTGGGGCCTGCCGCCCTGTAATATCTCGCCTCTTTCGCTCCTCAAGCACCCGTGAGGGGCGTTTGCGTGTCAAACTCATGCGGAGCGATGTTGCGGAAACGGTTGTCCTCGAGCTCGCACATGACGCCTGTGCCCAAAGCGCCCCCAGGGGCGAGGCAAGGGCATCTTCCCCATCTTCCCGGTTTGGATGGCCTGCGGGCTATCGCGGTCCTCGCGGTGGTCTTTTACCACGCTGGCGCCGGGTGGTGCGGTGGCGGCTATCTCGGCGTCGAGACCTTCTTCGTCATCAGCGGCTACCTCATCACCTCGCTCCTCCTGCTGGAACGGGAACGTGAAGGCTGCACCGGCTTTCGCGCATTCTGGCTACGGCGTGCGCGGCGGTTGCTCCCGGCCCTGGCCGTCGTCGTTCTTGCCTGCCTTGGGTACGCGGTGGTTTTTCTGCCGACGGAGGTGGCCGGCCTGCGAACCGACGCCCTGGCGGCCGCTGGATACGCCACCAACTGGTACCTGATCTTCGAACAACGGTCGTACTTTGAAAGCCTGGGACGGCCATCGGCGCTCCAGCATCTCTGGTCGTTGGCGGTTGAGGAGCAGTACTACCTGGCCTGGCCGCTGCTGTTCGCCGGGATGATGCGCATCTGGCGCCCCCGCGTGGTGCTGGCGATCACGCTTGGCGGGGCGCTCGCTTCGGCCCTGCTGATGGCCCTGCTCTTTAGCCCGGAAGCCGACCCATCGCGTATCTACTACGGGACGGATACGCGTGCCGTTGGGCTGCTGTTGGGGAGCGCCATGGCCCTCTGCTGGCGCCCCTGGCTGCGGCCCGCGCGAGCCGAGCGGCTTGCTGTGGGCTTTTCCCTGGATGTCGGTGGGCTGGCGGCGCTGGCGCTCCTCGCCGTCCTCTTCTTGCGACTGCCCGAAACGAGCGCGTTCCTCTATCGCGGGGGATTCGTGCTCTCGGGCGCGGCGGCGGCGCTGGTAATCGCGGTCGCCGTTCACCCGGATGCGCATGTTGTGCCGCAGATCCTGGGAGTGCGGCCGTTGCGCTGGCTGGGGACGCGTTCCTACGCGGTCTACCTCTGGCACTGGCCGGTGATCACCGTCACGCGCCCTGGTCTCGATACTCCGCTAGACGGGCTCGCGCTGTTCGCCCTGCGCCTAGGCGTCACGCTGGTGCTCGCTGAGCTGTCGTATCGGCTGGTCGAGACTCCGGTACGCAACGGAGCCCTTGGGCGAGCATGGCGTTCGCTTCGTTCGGCGAACGGGATCGGGCGCGCCTATCACCAGGCTGGCTGGGCAGGCGCAGGCCTCCTTCTCGTGGCGCTCACCGTTTCGGTGGCGGGGGCGGAGGCCGCCGAAACGCCGGACTACCTGCGGGTTGAGTCGGTCCACCTGAAATTTGCCACCCCGGACCCGTCCCACGCCGAGCCGGTCAGCGAGTCGGTGACATCGCCCAGCCCCGCGATCGAAGCTTCGCCCCCAAGGCTCGTGGAACCGGCTCCGACCAGCGAAGCGACTCCCACGGCGGCGCCGACGGTGGAGCCGACGGCCGCGGTGACCGTGCTGTCTGTATCGAGCGCACCGCCACGACCGGCCGAATTGCCCGCCCCACCACCGCCGCGCGCGCCGCAGTTGCCGGCCGGCACGCGGGTCCTTGCGATTGGCGATTCGGTCATGCTCGGCGCGGCCTACCAGCTGGGGGCCACGCTCGGCTCCGTGGAGATCGATGCGGCCGTGGGGCGGCAGTCTGCGAGTGCGATCAGCGTGCTGAACGCCTACCGGGCGGGCGGCGGCCTGCCTTCGGTGGTGATTATCGATATCGGCAACAACGGCACCCTCACCCCGGGCCAGATCGATTCGGTGATGGAGGCGCTGGCCGGCGTTGCGAAGGTGATCTTCGTGACCGTGCGCGTTGACCGCCCGTGGGAAGAAGGCAACAACGCGAACATCTGGGATGCGCGCGGCCGCCATCCCAACATCTTCATCGCCGATTGGCACGCGGCCAGTACCGGCCACCCGGAGTACTTCCAGGGCGATGGCATCCACCTTCGCCAGGAAGGTGCGCAGGCCTTCGCCGACCTCTTGGGCGGGAGCGCAGCGGCCTAACCGCGCTGCGCTTCCCGGCCAGGCGTTAGCGCGTGATGGCGTCTACTTCGGCCATCTCGTCGACCGATAGACGCCAGCCGCCGGAGGCCACGTTCTGTTCCACCTGCTCGGGCCGGGTTGCCCCGGCGATGACGCTGGCGACAAGCCGCTGGCTGGCCAACCAGCCGAAGGCGAGGTCGATCATCGGCTTGCCTCGCTGCGTCGCGAAGGCCTCGAGCTTCTCCAGTGTCTCGTAGTTTTTGGGCGTCAGGATCTGGCTCGCCATGCCGGCCGCGGCAGGGCCGGAAAGGCGAGCGCCTTCGGGCAGCGGTTGGTCCCGCTTGTACTTACCGGTGAGGAAGCCGCTGGCCAGCGGGAAGTACGGGAGGATGCTCAAGCCGTACGCCTCACAGGCTGGGACCAGTTCGCGTTCGATGCGGCGGTTGAGCAGGTTGTACTCGTTCTGCGCCGAAACGAACGGGTTCGCGCCCATCTTCTCGGCAGTGAAGTGGGCCGCGGCAGTCTGCCACCCGGCGAAGTTGGAGTGCCCGATGTAGCGCACCTTGCCCTGGGTGACGAGGTCATCCAATGCTCGCAGGGTTTCATCGATCGGCGTCTTGGGATCTGGCGAGTGCATCTGGTAGAGGTCGATGTGGTCGGTCTGGAGCCTGCGCAGGCTGTCTTCGACGGCGGTCATAATGTAGCGCCGGGAGCCGCCGCTCTTCATCGCCCCTTCGCCCATCTTCATCGCGAACTTGGTGGCCAGGACCGCTTCATTGCGACGACCCTGGAGGACCTTGCCCATGAACTCTTCGGAAAGGCCGTTGCCGCCGTAGACGTCCGCCGTGTCGAGAAGATTGATGCCCAAGTCAAGGGCCGTGTTGACGACCTTGCCCGTCATTTCCAGGTCGGC
Organism: Anaerolineaceae bacterium; assembly: GCA_040007415.1. Classification (GTDB taxonomy): domain Bacteria; phylum Chloroflexota; class Dehalococcoidia; order Tepidiformales; family Tepidiformaceae; genus PNKC01. Next base: position 1,312 of record JBDTVB010000067.1, on the reverse strand, counting down.
GCGGCGGCCAAAGTTGTTGCAGCCGAGGCCGACGACGGAGACCTGCAGCCCGGAGCGTCCGAGGTTTCGATATTCCATGCGGGAGTGAGTCCTTGAGGGAGATGGGGCGAGTATAGCCGCCCCGCAGATGCCTCGTGGCCGGTCGGGAGATCACCACGGTAGGGCGGCCCCGCTGCGATCCGCCTCCACGCGAAAAGGCCGGGTGCTGGGCACCCGGCTTTCTCGTTGCGCTTACCCCCAGGGGGTGGGGTTATGCGCCGGGCTTCGGCGACGAGGAGGGATTCGTCGGCACGGAGCCGTTGTGATGCGGGCCACCTGCGCCTGGCCGGCCCATGTCGGGCCTGCCGCCGCGGGGGCCGCCTTCGTCGCCCACCTGGTCAATGTGGGCGTCCATGTTGGCTGTTTCCTCGGCGAGCTTTGCGTCAGCCTGCGCCTGGGTCAGCTTGCCATCGGTGACGGCCTTCGTCAGTCCAGCTTTCAGCTGAGTGGTGAGGAACGTCTTCAGATCGTCTCGCGATTTGCCGTTTTCACCGGCCACGGTGGCGAGGGACTTGCCGCTGTGAAGGGCGGTCTCGAGGGTCGCCTGGTCCACGCCGAGGAAGGTCGCAAGTGCTGTCCCGTCAGCGTGAAGGCCACCGGGCCCGCCGGGTCCGCCTGGTCCGCCGCCGCGAGGGCCGCCATCGTGACCGGGTCCGCCGATGCCAAAGAGGGGCGCATCGCCGCTGTTGATGCGAGCGGTTATTTCATCGGCCTGGGCCTGAGTCATTTTCCCATCCGTCACGGCCTGGGCGATCTGGTCCAGCTGGACGGACTTGAGGGCGCCGGTGAGTGCCGTCTCGCTGACGCCGAGCTTGGCGGCGAGGGCCTTGATGTAGGCGGCCTGGGCTGCGGCGTGGTCGGCGTTATCGGCCTGGTTGGTGGCTGCCAGCGTTATTGTGTACGCCCCGCTGCTCTCGGATGCAGCGTTGGCACTACCGCCGCCGATCATGAAAACGCTGCCGCCGAGCACAGCCGCCATCGACGCCATACCGGCGCCGAGGGTGAGGAGCTTCTTCTGCTTTTCCATTGGTTTCTCCAGTTCTTGGCCCGGGGCGATGGGTTTGGTTGCCACCGGGACTCCCTGAAGATTGCTGCGCCAGCGTTGGGCTTTCGTGAGAGGGAGATGTGAATCTTCTAAGGCGGTCTGGGCGCTTTACCGCCATCCCGGCCTGGTCTGCGGGCGACTTAGGACTGGTTCCTGGTCGGACGGAAGGCTCGTGAAGGGAAGCCCGAGTTTTTCGCAAAACGCTTTCTCGGCCGCGCGCTGGCGGAG
>JBDTVB010000066.1:0-8026 GCA_040007415.1 Anaerolineaceae bacterium | reverse complement strand
GCAAGCGCGGTCGTGCGGCGTAGACCGACAGCCAACAGGCACCGATTGCCAAGGAGGCCCTTGTGAACGAGTACCAGCGCTACCTGATGGAAGAGTTTGCGGACGAATACCGCGAACGTTCGATGAGCCGCCGCGACCTGCTCCGCCGGGCAGTCCTGATCATGGGCAGCGTCCCGGCCGGGCTCGCGGCGCTCGCCGCCGTCGGTTGCGGAGGCGACGACAGCCCCGAATCGATCGCGGAAGCGACGAAGCCGCAGCAACCCACAGTCGGGACGACGCCAGGTGCAAGCGTTGCCGCCTCGAGTGCGACGGCGGTCGCCACCAGTGGTTCGGGCACGAACGCAGCAGCCGGCGCCGTGCGCTTCTTCGGCCCCGGCTCCGAGTTGCTCGGCTACCTGGCGAAGCCTGCCAGGGCCGGTACCTACCCTGGAGTCCTCATCATCCACGAGAACCGCGGGCTGAACGAACACACCAGGGACATCGCGCGGCGTTACGCCGGGGAGGGCTTCATCGCCCTCGCCGTGGACCTCGTCTCGCGCGCCGGCGGTTCTAAGTCCGACACTGCGGCGAACACCGGTGCGCTCGGCAGCGCCAAGATCGAGGACCTCGTGGCTGACATGAACGCCTACGCCCGCTACCTGCAGAATATGGAAGGTGTGAAAGCCACGGGCATTGGCGTCACCGGCTTCTGCTTTGGTGGCGGCTACGCCTTTGAGTCCGCGTTCGGCAGCCCGGAAGTGAAGGCCGTCGTGCCTTACTACGGCATCTGCCGTCTCATCGAGCAGCTTGCAACTACGAAAGCGGCGATCCTCGCCATCTACGGTGCGCTCGATACCCGCGTCACCTCGCAGGCTGAGCGGGTGAAGGCGGAGCTGGCGAAGAGCGGCCGCCCCTTCGATGTCCAGGTGTACGCGGGAGCGAATCACGCTTTTTTCAACGATACCGGCGCAAGCTACAACGCCACGGCGGCAGCCGATGCGTGGACCAAGACGCTGGCCTGGTTCCGCGCCAACCTGTAACGCGGCCGCTTCCACGAGACCGTGTGTAAGGGTGAGATCGACGCGCGGTCGTACGTGGAGAACATCGAAAAGCGGGTGAGTCTGATTGATGGGCCGTTGCTGGCTGCATTGATGGTAGAAACGGGGCTGGGCATCACCCCCGAAAAGTCCTACGTGCTCAACAGACTCGACCTGGGATTCTTCGTCGAGGAATGGGCTCAGAAGTACTGGGGAGCAACCGGCCCGGGCGGCGAAACTGGTTTTGTGACGAGCACTGGGACGGATTCCGCTCCGCCCCCGCCCGGCGTTGGCAGCATCCCAAGCAGCCGGTACAACGGCGCAGGGAAACCATCGCGCAGCCGCTGGGGCAGCACCCAGAGCATCACCACGCAGACGCCAAACTCTGCGCACAGGCCGATCACGCTGAGGATGTCCAGTAGAGTGGTGTCCGGTCCGGCCTTCGAGAAGAAGGCGTCCCCGGCGAGCGTGAAGTTGAGGAAATTCCAGGTGGCGTGCGTCAGTACCCCGAGCGGATAGCCGACCAGGTAGCACGGCTGCTTCCGAAAGAGACCGTAGAAACCGAGCGCCGCCAGCCCCGTGGCCAGCGCGTGCACGGCGCCGGTGCCTGCGCGGGCCGCAGCAAAGAGCCACCATTGGTTGCCGATCGTTCGATCCGAAACCACTTCTGGTGAAACCACGGAGAGGCTGTTCTGGAACGTTTCGAGCAGGTTGAACCCGGCCCCGGCGAGCACCCCCCACATGAAGCAGCGGGCCACACCGCCTCTTCGGAAGAAGAAGAACCCCACCAGCATGCCCTTCCAGAACTCCTCGTTGAGGGGTGCGACAACGGAGAGCACGCTCAAGTCAAACGCGATCCCCCAGCCCGTTGGCACCGAGGGGAGATTGTTGGTCAGTTCGAAAGCATCGCCGCTGCCTCTTGCGTGAATCAGCCACGCCGCGCCAAGGATCAGGTACGCAGTGTTGATGATCGACGCGACACCCGTCGCCCCGACTGCACCGTAGATGAAGCCGCTGGTTAGTTCGCGGACGCTTACCGGCCACGCGAATGGGTTGTTCCGGGTGTACGCGTAGGCGACGCCCAGGGCCGCCAGCGTCGATGGTATGCTGACGATTGCAAGGTTGATGAACGGGAAGAGCCACGGCAGCCGCTCAGGGTTGTTGACCTGTTGCTGGCCAATGAAGAGCAGCACCGGGAACGCCGCGGCCAGCGGAACCACGAACAGCACCCACGACTTGGGAAACCGCATCGCCGACGAACCGACATTGCCGAGCGATGACGCGGCCTGGTAGACGAGCATCCCGCCAAGACTGAGCGTTACGACCGCCGTGCCGAAATAGGCGTTCACCTCGAACAGTTTGAGGCGAGGCGAGTCCGAAACGTTGAGGAGGAGCGCGAGCGCGATCAACCCATTGACGAACGCGATCGCCCCCACGACCAATGCCATCGTCAGGACGAGGTTCCGCCGCTTGCCGATGAAACTACTCCTCGAAGCGCTGGATCGTCCCCGCCGAGACCACAAACCGGCCGGCGGCGCGCGTCATCACTTCGCGAACGCGGTCGGGTTCGGCGGTTGTGACGATCGTCTGCTGGAACGAGTCAATGAAGTCCAGCACCCCGCGGCGACGGCGCGCGTCCAACTCGCTCAACACGTCATCCAACAAGACCACCGGGTCATCGCCAAGGGCGCGACGGAGGAAGCTGGCCTCCGCCAGGCGCATCGAGAGCGCTGCCGTACGCTGTTGGGCGCGCGAGGCGAAGGAATCGGATGGCATTCCGTTGATCTCAATCGAAACATCATCGCGGTGGGGACCAACCAGCGTGGCGCCCGCGCCGATCTCGCGCGGCCTGAGGGTGCCGAGGGCGCGAATCATCCGCGCCGTCCACTCTGTCTCGTCGATCGGCGAGTCCGTCGCGTCCAGGCCAGCTATCGAAGGGCGGTAGGTGATCTGAAGGTCTTCGGCGCCATCGCTCAGCCGTTCCATGTGGAATTGTGCCTGGGTCACCAGGTGCCCGAGTGCGTCGGCACGAGCCTGGAAGATAACGCCGCCAGCGTGGGCCAGCTCCTGGTCCCAGAAGTTCAGCTCGGCCGTATTCGCTTCCCGCGCCTGGATCCGCTTCAACAAGCTATTCCGCTGCTGGAGCACCTTGGCGTACCGCTGCATCGCCCGCAGATAGCCGCGGTCCACCTGGGAGATCATCATGTCCAGGTAACGGCGGCGCATCAGTGGCGGCCCGGCCACAATTTCGATATCGAGCGTGGTGAAGAGCACTGCGGCGAGTTGTCCAACAGCATCCGAAGCGCGCTTCGGCACCCCGTTCACGCGCACACGCTTGCCCGCTTTGTGATTCGCGTCCGTGGTTCGGCCCACGATCGCCACTTCCAGTTGGAGGTTCCCGGCGGAACGCTCAACTTCGCAGGAGAGGCGAGCAACCGGGAACTCAGTGTGCAGAAGCTCTCTGCGCACCAGGTCGGCATCCGAACTGGCGCGGCTCGAACGAAGCGTGGAAAGCAAGTAGATGGCTTCGAGGAGGTTGCTCTTGCCCTGGGCGTTGTCGCCCACGAACAGGTTCAACCCCTTCTCCAACTTGATGCCAACTCGCCCGTAGTTTCGGTAGTTCGCTATCTGAAGGTCAAAAATGAACATTGTGTATGGCGATTATAGACGAGGTCCTTAGCCTGTGGCTTACTTTTTCTTGGTCATTCCGAATTCTTGCTGTTCGGAGCAGAATCAGATTCGCGTTCGGTTGGTTCCGAGTTGACTTGGGCCCCCTGGCAGAGGAATCGCAGGGCAATCCCGTCCGGGCCGCTGTAGGTGATCAGCTTCGCGTGGCTGAAGCCCGGGACGCCGGGGTTGGGAACGCCGAATTCATCCAGATGGGAGTCTAAGGAACCGTCTCCGCCCGGGTCGTTGCGTTCAAAGAATCGCGTGGTCGGCAGACCGCCATCAGTTCTTGCGCAATCTTGCGCAGCTGAACCCTCGACTCAATGGGTGGGCGCGTAGTGGTCTTCGGTAGCGGAGTGCTCGGGCGCGGCGCCGTCCTGCGGCAATTCCGAGGAGGGCATGATCGTGATCGGCGCCACCCACGCCGGGTTCGCCGGGAAGCCCCCGACACGTCGCTTCAGCAGATAGAAGATGCTGAGCATCAAGACGCTTCCTGCCACGCCGCAGAGCATCCAAACCACCGGCGGCAGAATGTCACGACCGTTCCCACCAGTCGGCGACCCTTCCAGCGCGAACGCGGGCGCGGCCAGCAGCAGGGCGAAGACAGAACCCGCGAGGAGCGCAGCGGAGAGCAGTGAAAGACGTTTCATTTGCCGTTCAAGTCTAGGCTGCGGGTGCGCCGGGTCAAGTCGGTAGCGGGTCTCCTAGACACCATCGTTGCGCGCTTCCCCGTAGACTTTGCGGAGGTCGTTCTTCAGCACCTTGCCCATCGTGTTGCGCGGCAGTTCCTCAACGATGGCGTAGTAGGCCGGCGCCTTGAAGCTTGCCAGGCGGCTCTTTGTGTACTCGATCAACTCCTCGGGAGTCACGGTTTCGCCGGCCTTCGCCACAATGACAGCCTTCACCACTTCTCCCCAATCCACATCGGACACACCGATAACCGCCGCCTCTTCGACCTTCGGATGCCCCTCGAGACAGTTTTCGATTTCACCGGCGGAGATGTTCTCCCCGCCGCGGATGATCAGATCCTTCTTGCGGCCGGTGATGAAGAGATATCCGCCTTCATCAATGCGACCGAGGTCCCCAGTATGCAGCCAGCCATCCATGATTGCGGTACTGGTCGCTTCCTCCTGCTGGTAGTAGCCCTTCATAACCCGGTCCGAACGTACGCAGATCTCGCCCTCTTCGCCCGCTGGGAGGAGCCGGTTCCGCTCGTCCATGATGCCCAGTTCAACGTCGGGCATCGGTCGCCCAACAGAACGCAACCTGCGCTCCTTGACCTCAAGGTCAGTGCTCAGGTCGTGATCTTCGGCGCTCAGGAAGGTCAACGTCGAAGTCGACTCGGTCTGGCCGTAGGCGTTAACCAGCCCGATGCCGCGTGGAGAGAAGACATCGCAGGCGCGGCGGACCACTTCGTAGGGCATTGGCGCGGCACCGTAAGTGATGCTCTTCATGCTCGAAATGTCGTAGCTGTCGAAGTTGGCGGCTTCCATGATCCGCTTGAGCATCGTGGGCACGACGAAGGCGTGGGTGGCCTTCTCCTGGTCCACCGCCTCCAACCACAACTCAGGCGTGAACGTGGGGAGAATGACCAGCGTCCGGCCGCTCCAGATCGCCAGCATCATCGCCGTTGCCCCGGCGACGTGGAAGAAGGGCGCGGAGACCAGCAGCTTATCGTGGATCTCAGGGTCGGCCGGGTTCTGATTGGTAACGTAGGCGGTCATGTCCCGGAAGGTCAGTTGCACACCCTTGGGCAACGCGGTGGTGCCGCTGGTGAAGATCAGGATGGTCGCATCGTGGTCATCCACTTCGAGCCAGATCTCTTCGTCTCCGGCGTCCGCCACAATCGCCTCGTAGCTCATGAAGCCCTCTGGTGCTTCGCCGTAGGCCACGTAGTGATGGGTCGAATGCAACGTGGGGCGGATGCGGTTCACAAGGCCGACGTACCGCGCTGAGACGAATAACGCATGGCACTGGCTCACGTTCAGCATGTGCGTCAGCTCTTCATCTTTGGCCCGGTAGTTCAAGGGGACGAAGGTGACGCCGAGCATGGCGCACGCGTAGTAGGAGATCACGTAGTCGGCGCTGTTTACGGACATCACAGCAACCTTGTGCCCGCGCTCAACGCCCAGAGACTGCAAGCCGTTCGCCAGCTTCACAACCTCCAGGTACATCTCGCCGTACGTGACGCGTCTGCCGCTCCCGCCAACTTCAACAAGTGCTTCGCGCTCCGGCACAACGGCCGATGAGATCTGAAGGAATTCGATGCTGTTCATGGGGACTCCGATAGGATCGTGCCGCTCGGGCGAGCGTTTATGGGCCGGATTCTACCGAAACCCGGCGTCTTGGGCGAACCGGCTGCCACTCGCGCCGAGATGCGCAAGCCATGCGGCGTGGTATGACAACTCCGTTGCGCGTCTCGATTGATGAATTCCTGGCGATGGAGGAGACGAAGCCCCAACTTCGGTTCGGCGGGCGCGAGAGGAGACGCCCGTGACGATAGCCTCGGCGAGATCAGGCAAGGTCAAAGCGATCGAGATTCATAACCTTGCCCCACGCAGCCACGAAATCACGCACGAAGGTCTGCTGCGAGTCGTCACACGCGTAGACTTCCGCGATCGCCCGGAGCTGGGAGTTCGAACCGAAGACGAGGTCTACCCTGGTGGCGGTCCACTTGAGATCGCTGGTGCCACGATCGCGTCCCTCAAACACCCCCTCGGATGTGGCGGACGCCTGCCACACGGTGTTCATATCGAGCAGGTTCACAAAGAAGTCATTGCTCAACGTCCCAGGCCGCGCTGTGAACACGCCGACTTCAGACTGCCCGAAGTTCGCGTTCAGGACGCGCATGCCGCCGACGAGCACCGTCATCTCGGGAGCGGTCAGCGTCAGCAAGTTCGCCCGATCCACCAGCAGCTCTTCGGCCGGTTTTCGGTGCCCGGCCCGGAGGTAGTTGCGAAACCCGTCTGCGGTTGGTGCGAGCACGGCAAACGAGTCCACGTCGGTTTGCTCCTGCGAGGCGTCCGTGCGCCCCGGCGTGAAGGGAACATGCACGTCGTGCCCGGCGTTCTTCGCCGCCTTCTCCACGCCTGCGCACCCGCCCAGAACGATCAGGTCAGCGAGCGAGACCCTCTTCCCACTGGACTGCGAGCTGTTGAATTCCGTTTGGATCTGCTCCAATATCTGCAGCACCTTCGCCAGTTCGGACGGGTTGTTCACTTCCCAATCCTTCTGCGGAGCGAGGCGAATGCGTGCCCCGTTCGCACCACCGCGCCGGTCGGTGCCACGGAACGTCGCTGCCGACGCCCATGCGGTCGAGACCAGTTGGGAAACGGACAATCCCGATGCGACGATCTTGCCCTTGAGGTCGGCGATATCCTGCTCGACGATCAGTGCATGCTCAACGTCGGGGACGGGGTCTTGCCACACCTGCGGCTCGGCAGGAACCAGCGGGCCGAGATAGCGCGTGCGAGGCCCCATGTCGCGGTGCGTCAGCTTGAACCACGCCCTGGCGAAGGCGTCGGCGAACTCCTGCGGGTTGTCGTAGAAGCGCCGTGAGATCGGCCCGTAGATCGGGTCCATCCGCAGTGCGAGGTCGGTCGTCAGCATCACCGGGGCATGCCGCTTCGACGGATGGTGGGCATCCGGCACGGTGGCTGCCGCAGCGGGATCCGTCGGAACCCACTGCCAGGCACCGGCGGGGCTCTTGGTCAAATCCCAGTCGTAGCCGAAGAGTGTCTCGAAGAAACTGTTGTCCCACGTCACCGGGGTGGGTGTCCAGGCGCCTTCTAGCCCGCTGGTGATCGTGTCGGCCCCTTTGCCCGTGCTGTAGCTGTTCTTCCAGCCGAGGCCCTGCTGCTCGAGGGGCGCCGCCTCAGGTTCGGGGCCGACGTGGCTGGCAGCAGAGGCGCCATGAGTCTTGCCGAACGAGTGCCCGCCGGCGATGAGCGCCACAGTCTCCTCGTCGTTCATGGCCATGCGGCGGAACGTCTCCCGGATGTCCCCGGCGGCGGCGAGCGCGCTCGGAACGCCATTCGGCCCTTCCGGGTTCACGTAGATCAGCCCCATCTGGACGGCGCCGAGAGGATTCTCGAGTTCCCTGTCGCCGCTGTAGCGCTTGTCTCCAAGCCACGTGTCCTCAGGTCCCCAGTCAGTGTCCTCGGGCTCCCAGACGTCCTCGCGCCCGCCGGCGAAACCAAATGTCTTGAATCCCATCGACTCAAGGGCACAGTTGCCGGCGAAGACCATCAGGTCGGCCCACGAGATCTTGCGGCCGTACTTCTGTTTAATCGGCCAGAGCAGCCGGCGCGCCTTGTCGAGGTTGGCGTTGTCGGGCCAGCTGC
>JBDTVB010000065.1:0-8045 GCA_040007415.1 Anaerolineaceae bacterium | reverse complement strand
CAATCGAGTGTCTTTTGAACTTCGCCGTTGACGGAGATTTCGACCTTGTACTTCCCGGCCGGGAAGCCTGTGGGACCGGGCTCAAGCGAGAACTTGAGGTTCCGCGTGCCATCCGCGGTGAGCTCTACCGCATCAATTTCAAAGCCCGGCTCGGCGACGCTTCCCACGTCAACGACGATGAAGCGGCCTCGGAACTGCGTCCCCTTCGGAGCGTTCTTGATGGCTACGACGGCGTAGACAACCTCGTTTGCGCGAAAGACGGTGGTCGCGGCGCCAGGGTCATCAGTGTCGCCTTTGACAGTCTTGGTCATCGTCACCGACTTGATGATCGAGCCACTTGAACCGTCTGCGTCATCATCACAGCCACTCCCCGCACAGGCGGAGCAGGATGCCCCGCTGGAGATGACGACGAAGAGACCGCAAATGACGCTGAGTAGCGCGAAGCGGAAGAGATGCTGCACTGGCTGCGAATCAGTCTTTTTCAAGGCTCCCACTTTCTTGGCCGCCACCGGCCGGTGGCGGCAGTATGCAGTATCCGGGTCGATTGGGGCGACGTACACGACGGCGCCTGAGGGATCGCCTGGGTCGCAGGGAGTTCAGCGGCCTTTGAAGACAGGTTCGCGCTTTTCGACGAAGGCGAGAAAAGCGGCGCGCGAATCCTCGGATGCTCCGGTGGCGCGATGCCGCTCCGTCTCGATCTTGATGTACTCCCGCAGGCCCATATTCTCCGCGGCGAGGAAGTTCTGCTTCATCGCGCGCAGGGCGAGCGGCGCCGACTTCGCCAGCCTTTGAACGACGGCGTCCACTTCAGCGCGGAACGTCTCATTCGAGAAGACGCGAGAGACGAGACCGACACGTTCTGCTTCGCGGGCATCGAATTTCCCGGAGAGAAAGCACAGTTCGCGTGCACGGGCGGCGCCGATGATCCTGGGCAGCGACCACGGCCCAGCCATATCGCCTGAGATACCAACGCCAAGGAACGCGGTGTTGAAGTTCGCGCTTTCGGCGGCGTAGCGGAGGTCACAGGCGGCGGCCCAGCCAAGCCCTGCGCCGGCGCACGCGCCATTGACCGCGGCAATCGTGACTTGCGGCAGTTCGTGGAGCATCGCCGTGAGCTGGAAGTGCTCGGGGCTCGTCCGTTCGTCACTGGCGCCGGAACTGTAGTGCTGCAAGTCCGCGCCGGGGCAGAACCCTTTGCCGGCACCGGTGAGGACGACGACGCGGGTGTCCAGGTCCGCGGGCAGCCTGCCGATGGCGTCATAGAGCTCCAGCATCATGCGGTTGGTGATGCCATTGAGCCGGTCCGGCCGGTTGAGGGTAAGCCTGCCAACGCCGTCTGCGGATTCGTAGGTGATTGTCTCGTAGGTCGACATCGCGGCCTCCTGGGCTGGTTGATGGGGGCGATTCTAACGCCGGGGCGGCCCGCCCGTGCTCTCCAGGCAGCGGCTCGGTGACCACAAACCGGAGAAGGCACGGGCGATCGCCTTTCCCGAAGCCATCGAGACTATGCCAGCAGGTCGGCTGCCGTGAGGTTGAACTCCCTAAGCACGTCGGATGCGTAGGTGATGTGTCCCGAATTCACCGATGGGTCACCGTGGACGAGATGGAGGCAGGCTTCGGCCATGTGTTCTACCGGCGTCGCCGAGTCCTTGTTCGCCTCGGTTACCAGGCCGTGATGGAGGACGCCTGGCGTAGCGACGAGACCCGGTGAAATGACGTTGACCCCAATGCCATCGTTGCTGGCTTCCGCCGCCAAGCCGGTGGTGAAACGTTCGAGGGCTGCTTTGCACATGCCATAGACCGTACCGCCGCGGCCCGGCGTGTTGAGCTTGGGATGCAACGCGGCATGGGACGAGATGTTCAGGATCCAGCCGCTCTTCCGCTCGCGCATGCTGGGAAGGACGAGCTGGGCCAGGTGAAACGGTCCGAAGACCTGTACTTCGAACATGAGCTTCATCCGCTTCTCCGAAAAATCGTCCACCGGGATGAAGTAGGTAATAGCAGCGTTGTTGACGAGGATGTCGACCGGTCCGTAGGCGCTTTCAGTCGTCTTGGTCAAGGCTTCGCGTTCGCCGTGGTCGTTGAGGTCGCACTTCACCGCCATCGCTTCGCCGCCGGCATCCTTGATGCGCTTGACGACACTGTTCATGCTTCCGGGAAGGATGTGATCCCCTTCTTCCACGGTCCGGGCGGACACGACGACTTTGGCGCCTTCCATGGCGTAGCGAATCGCGATCGCTTCACCAATGCCGCGAGATGCGCCAGTGACGACAGCCACTTTGCCGGCGAGGACACCATTCTTGTTTACGGTTGCCAATGTGTTCTCCATTCATTAGGGACTGGGTGACTACCACCTCGACAAGTTGCCGGGTGACAGGGGTACCTCCGCAGCATAAGCCGTTCGCGACAGGCGGTGCAGTCTTCCGAACGGGGCGGCCTACGCGGGTGACAGCACCCGCGTCCCTGGTTGTGGTGGCGCAAGCCTCAAGCCGGGGCGGCGACTCGATGTCAGTCCCGGGTCCGGCAGGTTCTTGGGGTATGACGAAGATCACAGCGGAAGTGTGAGCACTGACGTAAAGTTGAGTAACTCGATAAACTTTCGCATGTTCAGAGGCCGCCATGACCGTTCCATCCTCGAATCCCTCCGCCGCCATCGTGCCACCGACCGTGGGCGTGACGCACCAGGTGGTCATCATCGGTGGCGGCAACGCCGGCATCAGCGTGGCCGCACGCCTTCGTCGAGCGAACAAGGGGCTCGACATCGCCATCATCGAGCCATCAGCGAGGCACTACTACCAACCCCTGTGGACGCTCGTTGGGGGTGGTGAGGCGACGAAAGAGTCCACTCGCCGCAAGGAAGCGTCTCTTATTCCCCGCGGGGTCGAGTGGATCCAGGACGCGGTCAGCGAGTTTCTCCCTGATGAGAACATCGTCGTGACCGTGGGCGGGAAGAAGGTCAAGTACGAGTTCCTTGTTGTCGCCCCCGGAATCCAGCTCAACTGGGACGCCGTCCCGGGGCTGAAGGACGCGCTCGGCAAAGATGGCGTCTGCAGCAACTACAGCTACGAGCACGTTGACAAAACCTGGGAGTTCATCCGCAACTTCAAGGGCGGCACCGCCATCTTCACCCACCCGGCCACACCGATTAAGTGCGGCGGGGCCCCTCAGAAGATCGCCTACCTGGCGGATGAGGCCTTCCGCAAGCAGGGCGTGCGCGACAAGACAAACATCATTTTTGCGACGGCCAATGCCGCTATCTTCCAGGTGGAGGCATATGCGAAGACCCTCCGCGCGGTGGTCGTGCGCAAAGACATCGATGTCCGCTACCGAACCAACCTGGTCGAACTGCGCCCTGAGACGAAGGAAGCAGTGCTTCGGAACCTGGACACGAACGAGGAGAACGTCGTCCACTATGACCTCATCCACGTCACACCTCCGCAGAGCTCTCCGGACTTCATCAAGAGCAGCACGCTTGCCAACGCCGAAGGCTGGGTCGATGTCGACAAGTACACGCTCCAGCACGTGCGCTACCCGAATATCTTCTCGCTGGGCGACGCGAGTTCCCTGCCCACAAGCAAGACCGGTGCAGCGATCCGCAAACAGGCGCCGGTACTCGTCAAGAACCTTGTTGCCGCCATCCAGGGGCGGCCGTTCGCAGGGACGTATGATGGCTACACCGCGTGCCCGCTCGTCACCGGGTATGGAAAGCTCGTGATGGCTGAATTCGACTACGACCTGAAGCCTCAGAATTCGTTCCACATCGACCAAACGAAGGAACGTCGGACCATGTACTGGGTGAAGAAATACGGTCTGCCGCGGCTCTACTGGCTCGGAATCATGAAGGGCCGCGCTTAACGAGGCGTCGATCATGTGGTCCGGCTAACCAACCGGCCCCAGCTTTTGTTGGCATGCAATCCTCGCCAAAGCAGGACTGCACGCACTTCCAACTCAACCACCGCGCTGCACGCTGACCGGGTCGTGCCGGGCCAGGTCGACGAAGGACGGAAACGGCGCGGAGGGTGACGGTTGCCTGCAGCGAGCCGTTGGCCCGACACCGACGGTTGCCAGCTCTGGGCCGGGCCTCAGGCCACCCCGTCCCGGACTTTGCGCCCGTAGCGGCCGCACATATCGAGCGGCGCAGCGAGGAAGGCAGGATCCGGGTTAAGTGCGTACTCGCGCAGGCAAGCCTCGGTGAACTTGATCGCGTGCTCGTCGCCGGAGAAGACCGCACGGTCGATGAGGTCCTCGGGGCCCGGCAGTGCCGCCGGCAGCTCTACCGGATGGGGATAGTGGGCCCGTGAGTGGATGGCAGCGCTGGCCTGCCAGGCGTAGCGAGCCGCAAGCTGGCCAGTCTCGGGCGCCAGGTGCGGGGCCATCATTCGGAGCGCGCTCGGCGCGGTGACGGTGTGGACATAGGAGATGCTGGCCGATCCCGAATTCTGCAGGTAGCGCACGGCCATAGTCGCCGTGAGATCCGAAATGAACGCAGACAGATCGTCGCCGGGAGCGGCAAGGTCCACGACTGCGGCGAATGGGGGGAAGTCATCGAGTTCGCGGACAGCTTCGAAGATGCTCGAGGGCCGTGGGCTTCGTAGTCTGACTGGCATAATCGGCACTTCGGCGATGACTTCCGATGGGAGCACCGGCTGCGCCTCGCCGGGGATCCCTGGCAAGACCTGGTAGCGAGCCGCCCAATAGGCAAGCCCGGCGACGAATTCGGAGCGGCGTTCGGCGTTCTCCGCGGCCGCGATACTGCGCACCGCGTGCGCCGTGCGGATGAGGCCGTGGGTCGCGCCGCTCATCATGCCCGGAGCGAGGCGGGGAACCCATTTTTGGAGCACGTCTGCCCACGGCATGGAATCCAGTTCGATGGCGAAGAAGTCTTCCCAGTCCGAGACCCGCTGAAGGTCACCGAGAGCGTCGATCCACGACTCGGGCGCGATGCGAGCGACGTTACGGGGCCGATCCAGCAGGCGCTTGCGATAGCGCGCGACCCAGTCCTCAACGGCCCCGTCGCGGCCGAGCGCGCTGAGCGCCTCGGCGGCCATTGGCCCGTGGTTGGAGAGGCCGGAGGCGAATTCAGGGCCGCAGCCGCTCAGCATGATAAGGGCCTGGTCGATGACGGTCATGGACAGCTCCCGGGATGAAGGCGGACTTCAGCGGAGCATATGCGAACCAGAGGGCGGCTGCCCGATGGTTTTCGTCTCGGAGGCCCGGGCGGCCGGCGCCGTGTTCGATTGGCCCATTCCGGAGGGTGTGACCTGCTCAATGCCGTGGTCGCAGCCATCGACCTCATGGTCGTGGCCCTTGGCCATCCGGGGATCGCCGCAGCCATCGAGAGCGCCGCGACCCAACGACCGCGGGCCGTCCCATCCTCGGCACCTGACGTCGACCGCCGTGGACCGCTCGTCAACCGTCCGTCGCCTTCGCCGCTATCATGAAGGCGCGGCCATGACACGCCGCCGGAGGGTAGCCGATGCCTCGGCCGCGCGTCATTCGAAGCGTAGCGCCGTTCCTTGACCCGAGGGAGCTCGCACCGGCCACTCCAGGAGAGCGGCTGGTGCTGCTCGGGTCTGGAGAGAGCGGGCTAACGGCCCGTGAGGCTGCTCGCCGGCTGGGCCGGTACGGTCTGAACGAGCCGGTTCTGCCCACGGCATCTCACCCGCTCCGCGCGTTCGTCGGGCAGTTCACGCACACACTCGCGCTACTCCTCTGGTTCGCCGGTGGACTGGCGTTCGCGGCCGGCATCCCCGAGCTCGGTGGGGCGATCGTTGCGGTTGTTGGCATCAATGGCTGCTTCGCGTTTGTTCAGGAGTATCGGTCCGAACAGGTTGTGTCGAGCCTCATGCGGCGAGTCGCTGTCCAGGCGCGAGCGGTGCGTGACGGCCAGGGGACGCTGCTGCCCGCCAATCACCTGGTACCGGGCGACGTCGTCCAGCTGGCCGCCGGCGATATCGTGCCTGCCGATTGCGTCCTCATCGAAAGCCACAACCTCACCTTCGACCTCTCAATGCTCACAGGCGAAACGCGCCCGGTGGTGCGCTCGGAAGCCCCTGCGAGAGTCCCGTCGGGCACACTCCACATCGGCGATATTGCCTGCCTGGCACCTGCTGGTGCGGGAGTCTCGACGGGTCGAGGGACGGCGGTGGTTTGGGCGACGGGGCCGCTCAGCAGCATTGGCGTGGTGGCGAGTCTCGTCCTCGGGGTGGGCAAGAAGCCGTCGATTCTCGAACGCCAGGTGGCCACGCTCTCGCGCGTGACCGCGGCGATCGCTGTCCTGAGTGGGGCGGCGACGCTTGGCCTCGCATCGCTCCTCAACGAGACCTCGTTCCTGCCGGCGCTCACCTTCGCCACCGGTGTGCTCGTCGCGCTGGTTCCAGAAGGCCTGTTGCCCACGCTCAGCGTCTCACTCGCGATCGGTGCGCGGCGAATGGCTGAACGTGGTGCGTTCGTGCGCCGACTCTCGGCCGTCGAAGTCGTGGGCGCGGTTACCGTAATCTGCTGCGACAAGACCGGCACCCTGACCGAGAATAGCCTCATCGTCGGCGGAGTAACGTTACCGGACGGGTCAGCCAACGCTTCGCCCGAAACGTTGCTGACCGCGGTGCTGGCTAGCGACGCAGCCACGGAAGGTGACGGCGGCAACCTGGTGGGAGACCCGCTCGACGTGGCCCTCTGGCAATGGGCCGTGAGTTCCGGGCTCGATCCTGAGGCGGCTCGCCAGGGCCATCCGCGCATCGCAGAAGTCCCCTTCGAAGCGCATACGCGTTACATGTCGGTGACCTGTCGCACTGGCGAATCGCGCGCTGTGTTCGTCAAGGGCGCACCTGAAGCGGTGCTGAAACTCGCGGGCGACGGGGAACTGCCTCCAGCCCTTGAAGCGGCCATGAACGAGGCGACGGACCGGGGAGATCGCGTCCTTCTGCTGGCGAGCGGGGCGGAGGGAGGGCCGCTCGCCTTCAACGGCCTGGTGCGGTTTGTTGACCCGCCCCGGCGGGGCGTTCCTGAAGCCATCGCCTCGGCCAGGCTGGCGGGCATTCGCGTTGTGATGTTGACGGGCGACCATCCCGCCACCGCACTGGCGGTGGCCCGAACGGTGGGCCTGGCAGACGGCGATCTCCGGGTGGTTGAAGGTCCTGCAGTGGACGCTATGTCGGATGGAGCCCTTCGCGAACTGCTGGCTCGCAACGCCGTGATTGCCCGTGTCGATCCGGAACAGAAACTCCGCATCGTGCGAGCGCTGCAGGCTGTCGGGGAGATCGTGGTGATGACCGGCGACGGAGTGAACGACGCTCCCGCCCTGCGCGCCGCCGATGTCGGCGTCGCCATGGGCATCCGCGGGACGGAGGTGGCGAAGCAAGCCGCCGATATCGTGCTCGCCGACGACAACTTCGCGACGATCGTGGCGGCGATCGAGGAGGGACGGTCCATCCGGGCGAATATCCGGCGATTCATCAGCTATGTCTTCACCAGCAATGTGGCCGAGATGACGCCCTTCTTGCTCTACCTTTTTCTTCCGGTCCCACTGGCCCTGGCGGTCATTCAAGCCCTGGCCATCGACGTGGGCACGGACCTGCTCCCGGCGCTCGGTCTTGGCGCCGAGCGGCCGTCCCCGGGTCTTATGCTTGAGCGCCCAGAGCCGCCATCGCGGCCGTTGCTGACCAGGGCGATCGGCCTTCGCACGTTCCTTTTTTTCGGGGTGTTGGAAGCGGCCCTGGGCCTGGCCGGCTTCTTCGCCTTCTACCTGGTCGAAGGCTGGCGCTTCGGCGATTCCTTCGCCCCATTCGACGCGATCGCCCGTGACGCGACCACGGTCACTTTCCTGGCTATCGTCGGCGGCCAGGTGGGGTGCCTGTTCGCCGAGCGAGACGGCACGTTCCGGCAGCGCCTGTCATTGCGATCCAACGGATGGGTGGCTGCGGGGCTGGCATTCGAGGTCCTCCTGGCGCTACTGCTGATCTACACCCCTGGGCTGAACCGCCTGTTCTCGATGGCGGCGGTGGACCCGCGTTGGCTGCTCGCCCTTCCGGTGGCGGCCGTCGCAT
>JBDTVB010000064.1:0-8048 GCA_040007415.1 Anaerolineaceae bacterium | reverse complement strand
GCCCGAGGAGCCCCGGGATCACCCATGCGCTGGAGAGCACAGCGAACATCCGCGGCCGCAAATCTTCCCCGAACCCGCGCCCGATGGAGACGTAGGCCACCGAGGTGAGCGCGCCCGCACCGAAGCCCTGGACCGCCCGCCCAAGCACCAGCACCGGCATGTCCGGTGCTGCCGCGGCGATCACCAGGCCAATACCGAACAGGATAAGTGCGACCGCCAGCGGCCTCGCTGGTCCGGTACGGTCGCACTCGCCGCCGGCCCAGGTGATGGACACCAGGCTGGCCAGCAAGAACGCGCTGAACGCCCAGGCGTAAAAGCGAAGCCCGCCGAGGTCGTCGCGGGCGACTGGCATCACCGTTGCAACGGCCAGCGCCTCAAAGGCGACGAGGGTCACTGAAAGCACCAGCCCCATGGTCAGGCCGCGATGCTCGGCATCGAGGAGGCGGGCAGTGGACGGCGAAACGGCCATTGGACAGTTTGCACTGCTGGAGGCCGTTCGCGTCAGTCCACCTCCCGTGGGACGGACTTAGTCACTGAGCCGTTAGCTCTCACCCCTTTCCTGAGCACCGGCATACGCAGTAGCGCCACCGAGAACCAAGGCAGACGTGCTAAGCTCCGCGACTACCTGAATGGAGGCGTATGCCTGTGGACGCACGTTCGCTACTCAAGGAACAGATCACCGGGGCACACCGCATCCTGAACTCGGCGCTTGGCGGCTTGCCGCAGGAGATGGTGACGGTGCAACCGCCCGGCACGGCGAACTCAATCGGCGCGACGCTCGCGCATGTGGTGCTGGATGAGGATTGGCTCATCAGCCAGACGATCGGCGAGCCGCTGCTCTACGCATCCCAGGGCTTCGAGCAGAAGATTGGCCTTGCCGCCCCCACAGGGCCGTTTGTGACCGAAGAATGGGCGCGTGGCGTAAAGCTTGAACTGGCGCCCTTCATGGAGTACGCACAGGCGGTATTCGCGCGGACAGAGTCGGCCGTCGCCAACTTTTCGGCCGAAGCGATGGACCGCAACGTGGACCTCGGCACAGGCAGTTCCATCACTGGCCTGCTCACTGTTGGCGTCATCGCCCTCAACCACGTCTCGTTCCACGCCGGGGAGATCGCGGCTCTAAAAGGGACCATGAACCTGAAGGGGATTCCGTTCTAACGAAAGTGACCTACTTCGGCAGGTTCTCCGCGTGGAGTCTGTAGAGCGGCGGCGCCTCAATGCCCATTGCCGTGAGGTAGCTGCAGAGTTGGCTGCGATGATGCACTTCGTGTTCGATCAACCCTCCCACAACCCGCTGCCAGGCGGGCGAGGAGCCCGTCGTGGTGTTAGGCACCAGAACGGTGAAGTCGGCATCAACGAGGCCTGCGATCACCTTCTTGCCGCTGCGCAGGCTGAGCTTCTGGAGGTCGTGGGCGGTCGTGCTGGCCGGCAGTTCGTGGCCCCGATAACGCTGCGGCTTCTGCTGGATGGCTTCGAGGTTCATCAGCCGGGTGTTGATGATGTGCAGCACCACTTCGCCGGCGCTGAATTCCGGGGGTGACGGCCGCCATGCGAGGGCAGCGTCGCCCAGCTGTATGAGCGCCTCGTGGGTGCGGGCGTGGACACCCCCGACGTAGCGGATGAGTTCGTCCCTTTCGATGAGTCGAGTCACTGCCTCAACTCGTCTGCTCGAACTCCGCCCGGACCTTGGCATCCTTCGCCCGCGCAGCTTCCGCCAGTCGTTCCTGGAAGCGCACCACTTGCTCCTGCAGCGCTGGGTCGGAGATGGCGAGGATGCGCACCGCGAGCAGGCCGGCGTTTCGGGCGGCGCCCACGCCCACGCTCGCGACAGGGACGCCGGCAGGCATCTGCACGATCGAAAGCAGGGAATCCATGCCGTCCAGTACCTTCAGCGGCACCGGCACGCCGATCACCGGCAGCGGCGTCGATGAGGCGAGGACGCCGGGAAGATGAGCAGCCCCTCCCGCCCCCGCGATGATCAGCTTGATCCCGCGCGCCGCAGCGGTGCGGGCGTAGTTGAGCGCGTCATCCGGCGTACGATGCGCCGAAAGTACGCGTACTTCGGCCACGATCCCGAACTCGGCGAGCGCATCGAACGCTTCCCGCATCAGCGGCAGGTCCGAATCGCTCCCCATGATGATCCCAACGGTTGGCTGCGTCATTCAGGCCCCTTTCTGCGCCCTGGCCGTCCCATCTGCATCCGTCAGCACCTCGAGCAGCGAGCCAATGTCGTTCTTCTGCTCGATGGGGTGGCGGAGCGGCAGTTCGGGGTGGACCTGGTAGGCGTTGCGGCGGCCCACTCTCATGCGCGAAAGGTAGCCGCCATCCACAAGGTCGGCGACGATTCGCTGGGCGGCGCGTTCGGTGATCCCAACGCGCTCAGCCACGTCTCGCAGGCGGGTGTTCTGGTCGTGCGAGATGCACAGCAGGACGTGGGCGTGGTTGGTCAGAAACGTCCACTGCTCCATCCGCGGAGAGTAGCACGTCTACGAGATTCCGGAAACGGTTGTCAGTCTTTCAGATGGTTCACCTACCCGCCTGCCTTCTCCAGCGATTGTTCAATCATCGTCGTGAACTGCTCCCGTGACGACTGAAAGCCAAAGCGGGCGATCTCCTCGCCACGGGCGTCAATGAGCACGAATGTGGGAGTGCCGCTGACGCCGTAGCGCGCTGCTGAGACGTCGCGGTCGACGGCCTTTTCAACGAACGCCATGCGCTTGGCGAACTCCGCCGCGGCCTGGTGGGCGAACGAATCCATCCGCCCACAATCGCTGCAGTTGCTGGTCGTGAACCAGACGAGCGTCGGCTTACCGTCCTGGCGCGGGGCCGCTGCGCTGGGGAGCGGCGAGACCGACTGATAGACGGTGTGTTTGGCGCCGGTGAACACCTGTATGTCGCCACCCGCGTTGGAGCGGGCCAGCGCCGCCACCGCCGGATCTTCTTTCGTCTGACGCTCCGCCGCTACCACCATCCAGGCGCCGCCAGCGAGCACGGGCAGCATGATCGAGAGAAAGATCACCCACGTCTTCACGCCCCACCGCTTCTGGCGCGCAGGCTTCGCGATGGCCGAGGTCTCGGCGGGCTTCGCCATCAAGGCTCCTTCGGCGGCGGCGCTCGTCTCACGTCAGCGTGGACGAACTGCGTCCTTCAGTCTCGCATGCGAGGCCGCTTAGGGGTCGATGAGCACGCCGGGGTTGAGGATTCCGGCCGGGTCAACCGCCTTCTTTGCGGCGCGCAGCGCATCGGTGAAGAGTGGCGGGCGCTGTTTGTCGTACCAGGGCCGGTGGTCTCGTCCGACCGCGTGATGGTGGGTAATCGTCCCTCCGCCAGCGATCACGGCGTCTGAGGCAGCGTTCTTGATCGCCTGCCACATCTCCAGCTCGGCGCCCGGTTTCCCCAACCCGTTAAACGTGTAGTACGGCGCCGGGCCATCGGTGTAGACGTGGGTGAAGCGGCAACTCAGCGTGCCCCCGCCGCAGACGCGCTGGAGCACATCGGTCACTGCCGCCCGGATCGTGCGGTCGAACTCCGGCCAGCGGTCCCAGGTGATCGCAGTCTCGAAGGTGTCGCCGATGATCCCCATGCCCGCAGTGGTGTTGCGTCCGTAGGGCGCGCGCACGAACGAATTCCGCCAGGCGCCGACCGCCCCCTGGCGGCCAACTTCCTCGTCGGCGCCATCGGCGATCTTGATCGCGTCGTCGGCCACTCGGCCCCCGGCCTCGCGGGCGATGCGCACGGCCTCGCGGATCATGGCGTCCTGCGGCACTTCGGCCGATTCGAAGGCGATAATCAGCAGCGCTTCGGTGCCCTCCAGGCCCGCAGCCGAGCCCGCCTCCGTGGGATCGAGGAGACGGCAGTTCGCCGGCCAGAGCTTCGCCTGCACCACCTGGCGTGCCGCTTCGTAGCCAGCCTCAAACGTATCGAAGGTCACGCCCGCCGAAGCGCGGAAGCGCGGACGGGCCTGGATCTTCATCCACGCCTCGGTGACGATGCCAAGGATGCCTTCGCTCCCGAGGGCGAAGCGGTCCGGGCTAGGCCCAGCGCCGCTTCCCGGCAGGCGGCGCGATTCCCACGCGCCGCGGGGCGTGATCATCCGCACGGACTCCACGAAGTCATCGATGTGTGTCTGGTTCGTGGCGTAATGCCCTCCCGATCGGGTGACAATCCAGCCGCCCAGCGTTGAGTACTCGAAGCTCTGCGGAAAGTGGCGCAGCGTGAACCCGTGAGGGCGCAGCTGGTCCTCGAGCGCCGGACCGTACGTCCCGCCCTGGATGCGAGCAGCGCGCGAAACCGGATCGATCTCCAACACCTTATCGAGTTTCAGAAGGTCGATGCTGACCACCGGGCGGTCGCCGTGGGGCGGTTCCACGCCACCAACCACCGAGGACCCGCCGCCAAACGGCACGACCACGATGTTCGCGCCGCCGCACCATTCCAGCAGCGCCCGTACATCCGCCTCGTTCTCGGGGTACGCGACGAGATCTGGCGGGTTTGGGAACTCACCGCGAAAGGCGCGGACGGTGTCACGAAAGCTCTTGCCATAGGCGTGGGAGGCACGGTCGTGCACGGTCGTGCTGCAGATGCCCGCTAACGCTGGTGGGGCCGTAACCCGTGGCGCCCGCAACACGATGTCCTCCAGCCGGGGCTTCGGCGGCGCCATAATCTCGCTGCCGTAACGCTTGGAAAGGCGTGTCGCGGCTGCTGCCCGGTCGGTGTCCGATGGTTCATCAGATTCGAGGCCCCAGCCCCAGAAGCTTCGCCGTGCTGCCATGTCGCATCCCTCCGCCCGCTATCGGGCGCGCGTATCGTAGCGCTTCTGGGCAGGGAGCGAAGCACCCTCGCGACCTTTCCGCGGCGGTAGACGGGCGGCCACCGAGCCCTCCGACCGATTCAGACGCGCCCTTCACCCAACACTGTTATGTTGTAAGGACGAACATGGCGCCGTCAGGGTGCGCCCCGATGTGGGGCAGGCCGGGAACGGTCGATGGTGGCAGTGAGGAGCTAACGTGACAGCAGCAAGACGTGCCCTGGTACTCGGCGGAGGGGGCGGTTTCGGCCTTGTCCAGGCGGCCTACATGCAGGCCGCCTACGAACTCGGGTTCCGCGCGGACCTCGTCATCGGCACCAGCGTGGGCGCGCTTAACGGTGCATGGCTCGCGATGAACCCCGAGCGCCCCCAGGGCTTGCTCGAAATCTGGCGACAGATCGGCAAACAGAAGGTTCTGCACCTCAACCCGTTACGCCTCGCAGGGCGAGTCGTTCGCCGTAACCGTGGCTTTTGCCCGAACGAGATCGTCCCTTACCTGATCAAGCACCACATCGGCGACGTGGGATTCGAAGAGACGGACCTGCCGCTCTACGTGGTCGCAACCAACCTCACGGCTGGCCGCAAGCACGTCTTCCAGAGCGGCAAGCTGGCACCGGCGATCGCCGCCTCGACGGCTATTCCCGGTGTGTTTGATCCGCACGAATGGCGCGGCGAACTCTACGTTGACGGCTCGGTTACGGCGTCCCTGGACCTCCAAACGGCTGTCGAATTGGGCGCCACCGAGATTCTCGCGGTCGACCTTACGCCGGACCTTGGAGACACCATCCCGCGCACCCCGATCGGTGTGCTCCGGCGGTCGTTCGGCGTTCTTTCGCACGCCACCACGGACGCGATGCACGCAGCCGCCTCTGCGCACGCCATTACGCGCGTTCTCCGTCCAGATCTCTCGCGGTTCTCGCCGTGGCGCATCAGCGTCAGCGAAGGCGAGATCGCCGCGTGCCTCCTGCAGGCTCGCACCGTACTGAGCGACGTGATCGCCAGCGACGGTAGCGTCGTGGGGGCACCAACCACGCAGGCCATTGGCGAAGGAGAGCGCGCACTGGGCCAAACCGCACGGCCCTTCACGCCACGCGTCGCCTTTGGCAAATCCACTCCCGGCTAGTGGCTAGCGGCTAGCGGCTTGCCGGTGGCGTAGCGGCAAGCGACGGGCTATGGTCGTTTGTGGTGCCTCTGCGCCACGGGAGGCCATGCTGGCCACGCTCCTCATGAATAACGAGTCTCACGCGGTCCCACGTTCTGCCGAACGGGATGACGCGCTCTGGCTGGACACCGAGACCCTCGAAGCGACGACGGGCTGGACATTGAAGCCCGCAGGTGTCTGCCGTGACGAGGTCTGCGTGCCGCTGCCCCACGGGCGGGAAGCGGAATTCGTGGATAGCCACCGCTTCAACTTCGCCGCCTTCGCGCAGTATATGGGCCAGCCAGTCCTGCACGACGGCGCAAGCCAGACGTGGGCAATCGGCGAGGCGGCCGAGACCCGGTCCAGCACTCTGCGCTCCCTCGATGCTCCGGACTTCACCCTGCCGGACATGGCCGGCGTCGAACACACGCTGAGCGACTACCGCGGCCGAAAGGTGTTCCTCGTCTCATGGGCATCGTGGTGAGGATGCCGCTTTGACCTGCCCGTGTGGCAGCGTCTCTACGAAGAAATCGGCTCCCTCGGGTTCGTGCCCATCACCGTTGCCTTCGATAGCGCAGGAGTGGCCGCCGCCGGACCGTGGATCGAAGCGGCGAAGTCCATCTACCCGTCGCTCATCGATACCGGCCACCTGGTGGCCGAGTTGTACGGCATGGTGAACGTGCCAACCGCCGTCTGGATCAACGAAGAAGGCCGCGTCGTCCGCCCCCCGGAGTCCGCCGGTGCGAGCGACGGATTCCGCGAAATGGACCCGCAGACCTTTAAGCTGCCCGACGCCGCGATCGCGTCATCACGCGCCACGAAGCAGGCATACATCGAAGGCTTGCGCGACTGGGCGAGACGCGGTCAAGACTCCCCGTGGGCTCTCTCCGAATCCGAAGTGCTCCTCCGCTTGCAGCCACCATCGAACGACCAGACCCTCGCTGCCACGAACTTCGCGATGGGGCTTCACTTGTTCGAACAGGGCAACGCGGCGGCCGCGCAACCGTACTTTGCTGAGGCTCAACATCTGCACCCGGAGAACTGGTCGTACAAACGCCAGGCGTGGGCGCTGGAAGACCCCGCCAAGGCGGGCGGGCCTGAGTTCTGGAATGCCGTCAACGCGCTTGGTGAGACGCCGTATTATCCGCCAATCGAAATGCCACCAAGCTAAACGGAGTAGCCGCATGAAAGTCGCCATCGGATTCGATCTCGGGCCAAAGCTGGATTGGGAGGGAGCTGCCAGCTTTGTCCAGGAAGCCGAAAAACTTGGCGTGGACTACGTCTGGACAGCAGAGACATGGGGCTTCGATGCGGCCACGCCGATCGCCTACCTCACCGCGCGAACGTCCAAGATTCGCCTTGGCACGGGCATCCTCCAGCTCGCTTCGCGCACCCCGGCGATGCTCGGCATGACCGCCCTCAGCCTGAACTCGATGTCCGGCGGACGCTTCACCCTGGGCCTCGGCGCGAGCGGCCCGCAGGTCGTCGAAGGCTGGCACGGCATGCGCTTCGCCCGCACTGTGCCGCGCATCAACGATGCGGTTGCAATCGTGCGCATGGTCACCCGTGGCGAACGCGTGGCCTACAAAGGCGACTACTACGAACTGCCACTGCCTGGCGGCGAAGGCAAAGCACTGAAGAGTTCAGCGCCACCCGCCCAGATCCCGATCTACCTCGCCACCCTGGGGCCACAGAGCCTCGAACTGACCGGCGCAATCGCCGATGGCTGGGTGGGCACCTCGTTCATGCCTGAACACGCGGACGTCTTCTTCGATTCGATACGCAAGGGGGCTGAATCAGCGGGGCGCACGCTCGCCGATATCGACCTGCAGGCGGCCGGGGGTGTGGTCCAGTTCGGCGACGACCTGGAGAGGATGATCCCGCCGCGCAAACCGGGCCTCGCCTTCAGCATGGGCGCCATGGGCTCGAAGCAGCACAACTTCTACAACGCGGCCTACCGCCGCGCCGGATATGCTGACGAGGGTATCCAGATTCAGAAGCTCTACCTCGAAGGCAAGCGCGACGAAGCGATTGCCCTCGTGCCGGACGAGATGGTCACCCAGACCAACCTCTTGGGTACCGAGCAGATGATTCGCCAAC
>JBDTVB010000063.1:0-8053 GCA_040007415.1 Anaerolineaceae bacterium | reverse complement strand
TTTGGCGCTCACATCCGAAAACGACTTTGGAACACTGTACAGGCCAGGCTTCGCGTTCGCCTCTGCCGTCGTCTCCCATACGACTGAGGACCTGTCGCCTTAAGACCTGGCTCTTCCAGTAGGGCGGGCCTCGGTCAGACGAGCGGCGCGGAACTTCAGTCAGCTCGCCCACGGCAGCGAGATAGCGGGCGATGCCCGCAGGGTTCCTCACCAGGGCGAGCAGTCTCATCCGCCCCTGGCAACTGGGGCAGGTGAGAACGTCCATGGCAAACGTCCGCTCGAGGAGTTCGGCCCAGGGGCGATATCCGCTCTTGCGCACCCTCTTCTCGGGCTCGACCGTGTCCGCGTCCGGGAACGGAGTCGGGGTGACGGCGCGGACGCTCTACCTTGCCGCGGTGTTCGATGCCTTCTCACGCCTGCCTCTCGCGGCAATGACGTTCCAGGCAAAGCCGGGCGGCTCAAGGATGTCTCGTCTCTTCAAGAAGGCCGTCGCCCTTTTCGGAAAACCAAAATATCTGATCACCGATCTCGGCGGCGAGTTCATCGCCAGCGGCTTTCAGAAGGTCGTCAAGCGCGCCGGAGTGAAGCCTCGCTTCGCGTCGGCGGACAGCATCCGCGCCACCGCTCGACTCGAACGGTTCTGGAAAACACTCAAACAACTCGCAGGCGTTCGCTTGATTCCGGTCATCGACATCGGCGACCTTGAACGACGGCTCTCCGCCGCGCTTGCCTACTACACTTGTCAGCGTCCTCACACGGCGCTCGGGGATCGGACGCCGCTCCAGTCGTTCCTCGGAGAGTCGGCCCCCACGCTCAAGCAACTACCGCGGGGTCGGAAGCGCGAACCGTGCGCGCCGAGTCCGTTCCGAATCGCTTTCGATCCCGGCGGATTTCCGGTCTTGGCCCCTCAAGCGGCGTAGTTCGCGAGGACATCTCGCGCCCACCTGCCGCCGGAGGTGCGACCTGCGCCCCACCGCCGCCCCAATATGCCCGACGAGCGCTCAAATTCTCCCGCCAGGAAATCTCATTTCAGCCCCCCGCGGAGGCCGTGCGCCTTTTCAAACTCCCATTTCCGGGGTACCCAGTTCGTGGCGCATCCGTCCCACCCTCCCGTCGAAATCCCATCTCCGGGGTTCCGACCAACGCCTCGAGCGATTGGAATCCATCGCTTCAATGGGAATCCTTGCGGTGTCCCGTCGCCAACCTGGATGTTGCGTCCGATCAGAAACCCAGGTAGCCCCACAGCGCGGCGAAGGCGATGCCGTAGGTCACGTAGAAAGTCAGGGCCATGTCTCGAACAACTCGTCGAGCCTTCCTCAGACTTGCCGGATCCTCATCGCTCCAGCGAAGCGCCAGACCAACGGCTGGGACTGCGAGGATCAGACCAATGCTGTTCACCAAGAGGATGACTAAGTCCCCATAGTAAAAAAGCGGCGCACTGAACACGGCCGGGAGTACTAGCTGACCGACCAGCCAGGCCACCGATAGAGGCACATGCGGCCACGTTGCGCCTGTTCTCCAGAGTACGAAGAGTGCAACAGGAATGAAGACGCCGAGAAGAAACGCCTCCGAATAGATCCATTGATCGGTCGCAAAGCCGCCCCAGTAGATGCCTAGAACGGCCGCCACGAACAGACCGAGCGGTCGGCTGACTCTGGCGCCGAGTGCCGCCGCCAAGCACAGAAACACCACTGCGACTGAAACCCGCGGGCCCCACTCGTAGTAGGCCATGTTTGGATAGTAGTGACCAGCGTAGTACCTCCTGCCGAGACGTTGGGCTACTCGATCCCTCGTTGAAGAGAGCACATTCGAGGCGGTTCTTCGCACCAATCGATCAGGGTCAGTCCAGGCCGGGAAGGCGATCACAGGGCGAAGATCGGGGGAATACTGAGCGCCAAGCGCCGAGAGTGCAGCCTCTCTCTCCCGTCCACTCGCGCGGACCATCGCCCGAAGGCTGGGAAGCGCCCGTGGGTCCGGATTTCTCCGGAGACCGAAGGCCGATAGTGTTCGAACGCCCGGGTTCGGGTGCGACAGGCCTGCGAGAAATAGGGGAACTAGACGAGGGTCAGCCCGAAGGCTGAGGTTGCTTAGCGCAGCACCCATAGCCTCCTTGTTCTCACTCTTTGCGAGTTCGATGAGCGTTGGGACGCCGTCTGAACCCATCTTGTCGAGGACACACACGCCGAACTTTCGGGCATCCTGTCCATTCGTGTGGTCGTTCTCGATCAGCGCCTTCATCCTCGGCAGCACCGAAATGCCAATTCGGGAGACGGCGTCACACCCGACTACAAAACCCGACCCACTGCTCGCGCCCACTTCCAGCGCTTTGTCTATTAAGGCATCCCCAAACTTGGGCAAGAGGTTTCTCGCCACCGGGCACTGTGGGAGTTTCCGTGTACACAGTCCCATCAGCGGCCGAATCGCTGGCGCCCCGAAGGCGATGATCTGTTGCTCTATCGCCTCCACCCGCTCGGGAGTGGCTCCCGCGGCCTCCGTGGTCAGCTCTACCAGCCGTGTCCATAACGGTTCGGCTTCAAGAGGCACGCTGGGCTGAGCTGCGTGCGCAGCCCAGGCGACCGACCACACCAGAACGGCGTGCCCCGCGCTGCGGCGAATCATGGCTTATTGCCCGAAAAGGGCAGCCAGTGAGCGATAGCCGCGCCAGACTTCCGCCAACTTGAAAATGTACAAGTAGGAATGAGAAAGCGTCCCTGCGCCTGCAAGCTTTCCCGATCCGCCAAACGCCCCAAAAGAAACGTTGCGCCCGCG
Source organism: Anaerolineaceae bacterium (assembly GCA_040007415.1). Classification (GTDB taxonomy): domain Bacteria; phylum Chloroflexota; class Dehalococcoidia; order Tepidiformales; family Tepidiformaceae; genus PNKC01. The sequence goes on along the minus strand of JBDTVB010000063.1, from coordinate 5,284 downwards.
GACGTCGGAAGCGCCGAATTGAAGGCGTTGAAACGCGGCGCCGGTGGGCGGGTCCTGCGAAGCTAGTGCGGGTGACACAACCGCGCCAACCGGGGCCGAAACGGCAGGGAACCACATAGATAGCTCGGCCCATTCCCTCGTCCGCTGCTCGCGTGTGGGCACTATTTCATCGATGGTATCAACATCTACAGGCATCTGACTGCCCCAGATGCTGTCTTGCTGGCCCTGGCTCTCGATCACCGAGGCCCAGTGGTTTGGTCGGCCGGATAGCTGGAGCGTCCACCAGCGTTGCTCTCCTGGCGGATCTTCGCCTTGTCCAGGCCCAAAGACGGCGATCCCGTTCTTGAGGACGGTGCCGTAGGGTTTGGCGCCCGCCTCGCCGTCTGTCCACTTCGCCAGAGCATAGTCGGCCGGATTGAAGGTGTTGAAGACTCGAATCGTCGGGTCAGCGACGTTGGCGCTAAAGAATCTGGTCCAAGCCCCCGGAACGAACCCGGCGTCATCTCCCGTCCTTCGCCATTTCCGCCACCGCTTCGTGAAGAATGGAGTGGAGAGCGGATCGTCGGTTGCCCCAGCGAGTGGATCGAGCGAATCTGCCACCGCTTCGCGTCCCGATAAGTAGGCTGCGCGATAGAGGCATGCCTCGGGTGGCACCTGGCCCTCTACTATCTGCACGCAGTTGCTAGCATCGAGGCCCGCAATCTCCTGCTCTAGCTTGATGAACAGCCCGTCGGCCTGCTTGAGTAGCGGGTCCTGACCAAGAGGATCGGGGAAGCCCAGGGTGCGCACATGCGCGAGGAGGACTGGGTTCAAAACTGGGGACGGAGAGGTTTCCTCAGCAGCATTGAATTCCTTCTCAAACGCTTCCGCCGCCACCGCCGCGTCGTGCATGACGTAGTTCACTGGAGAGACCGCTCCGGTGGCGACAACCTCTTTCAGTGCATTGTTGACAACGATGTTGCCCAGGCTGTGGGCGAAGATCGCGAGCTTCTTTGACGGGCCGAGCCTCGTACGCAGAGTGCTGATGAGCTTCCCAGCTGGGATTCCGGCCTGGAATGCGTTGAACTGATCCTCGGGAAGGTAGAAGGCCGCGTCTGGAAATCCTGGAATATCTCCCGGCCAGGAGACTCCGACGACGTAGCCCTTCTGGGCGGCCAGAGTTGGATTTCCGGCCCAGTAGCTGCGTTTTGCCCACTGTGCGAACCAGGGCGGCGCGAACTTCCGATGGCTCTCGATCTCGCGACACCCGATGCCAAAGGGCGCACAGTCTATGTACTCGTAGCTCTTCGTGAACTGCTCATGAGTGACGTTGAAGCCGTGAACGAAGAGCGTGACCTGCTCGGCGTCCGCTGGCAGATCTTCAATCGCCTTCTTCCATCCAGGCTCGTCGTTGTAGGTGGAATCGACCTGGTAGATCTGGGAGGTTGGGTCGCTGCTGGGGATCGTTCCCCGGCGAAGGGTCGCCATCGCCGTCAGCTCCTCAAACGGTCGGATTTCTACTTGGCGCGAGGCCAAAAACTCGTAGCTGGTCGGATTGCCGACTGGGTCGCTCGCCACGACATAGATTTTGTCCCCGCCACAGGCCCGCGAGCCGTCCTGCTTCGCATTGCAACGCACAAGGTACTCGTTCACCCCCGGCTTCAGCAGCGACGACGGAATGAGAATCGAGTCCGCTACTCCTCGCGTAGGCTGCTCTGCGGCGACGAGAAGGGCCTTCTGGGCCTCGAACGCTGACTCCTTGCACAAGTGAGCTTTGCCGGTTTCTCCAGGTGTCGTTCCTTGCTGGGGGTTGTCGCCCTCGCAGACGGATCCGTCAGCAACCTTGCGCCTTAGCTCCCAAGACGTCCCACTTGCGCCGCTGTCCATGACCAGGGCGAGGTTCCGATCCGCGGGCAGTGCGTAGGGCAGCGTGACTCTCACCGTCGCATAGTCGACGATGGCATCTTGTGGCTCAAGCCGGGTATCGCCCTCCCAGAACACGAATTTCGCTGTGGAGTCCGCCTTGATCTTCTCGTCGTCGCGCTTGTCCACGAACGTGTCGTTGTTCGAATCGACGGTAAGGACGGGCGTGTTGAAGGGAATGAGGCGGAGCACGCTCTGGAAGAGCACTCCATCCTGCGTGAAGGATGCCTGAGCCTTGAGGCTCTGCGTCATGGCCTTGCTGAGGCCTCGCGGCAGTTCCACCGCGACACGTCCGGTGGGAGGAACGTCGTAGCTCACTGGGGCGCCAACTGCGAGGTTGTTCGCGAACAACTGCACCGTCACCGGCGACTGCGGCTGTTTCGGGAACGTGCGAATGTCGAGTTGCACGGCGTCAATCGTCTCATCGTTTCCAGTCAAGAGGGCAACGTCGACCGGCCGGGCCATGGTCGGCGCGACCGGCATGATGACGGCGAGCTGGCCAAGCGTCGCGGTGTGCACCCCACCAAGCGCTGCACCCCCGCCGAACGGGAGAGACGCCGTCGAGACGAGTAGACCATCGGCGGTGAGGGCCAGGCGACCACCCACGTTGAGGATCTGGCCTGCGATGCGCGGAGCGGTCGGGTCTTCAAGGCCGATGACGATTGTGATTCCAGAGGAGCCATCCGGCTTCTGCAACCCGATCAGGGCCTGATCGCCCTTGAGGATGACCGAGACAGGGCCATACCCGGTGGTGACGTTGGCGTACCCGACCGAACCGAGGACCCGCGGGCTCGCAGGGTTTGTGAGGTCGATGGCATGCAGCTGGTCTTCATCGACAAGCACTGCGAGATCGCGGTTTGATACTCGGCCAAGGGCCACGGCATACCCGAAAGTAACGCTTGCATTTGTGAGCGTGCCGGGGAACGACTGGGGGAACAGAGTCTGGCCGGTGTTGACGTCGGCGATCATCAGCGGGAACTGGCCCGTGACGGCAGCGAGCCTGCGGCCACCCAAGTCTTCGACTGCCATGTCGTAGAGGAGGTAGTGGCGGTCGGGTGAAATTGTCGGGATCGGGATCGTCTGAACCACGGCTTCCCCGCCCACCCCCTGGCCATCCGTATTGAGACTTGTCGCCACCTGATACGCGGGCATCGTTGCGATGGCCGCCTTGGCCTGCGCGATATCGACAACCTGGATGCCCTTCTTCATGGTTGCGCTATAGACGAAGTCGCCCTTGATCGCGATTCTCCGGATGAAACCCTCTTGAGCGCTCTGGGTGAGGGTAGCGGCGCCCACGAGCTTGATGTCGGAGTCGTTGGTGGCGTCGTAGATGAGAATGCTGGAAGGCTTGCTCAGATAGGTTGAACCAACGCCGACCGCGACAGTCTTCTGAGTTTCGTCACCCTGGGCGGCGATATCGTAGGGCCGTGGCGCGAAGACGCCTGATTGACCGACCATTTCCGGCTGAGCCGGATCCGCGGTGAAGGACAACACGTTGCCGTTGATGAAGTAGTTCGTGCGCGCGAGGAACACACGATCCCCCGCCGTGGCGATGTTTGGAGAGCCGGTCTGGTCTCCGCTCATCCCAATCTCGCTCGGACCAAAGGTCTCGAAGGTCCATGAGAACTCGCCGAGATGCCTTGGGCTCGGGGCGCCCTGAGGGGTTTCGTCGAGGTCTTCGATTCCGTCCAGCAGCGTCACCTTGTAGGTGGTGTTGAAGCGCAACGGCGCCTGCGGAATCAAGGTAAGGGCCGTTACGGCCTGGGAGCCGTTCAGCAGGTCGGCGATGACGGTGACCGGTTGGGGGGTGACGCCGGAGACGGTGATCGGAATGGGCCCTATTGAGCTTCCGTTCGGATCGAGCTCTTCGATGCGGACGTTGACGTAGGGCGTCGCGGCATCGAGGATGCGCCGGACGGGTTCTGAGAACTTCACTTCCACAAAAGCGGAAACGGGAACCCCCGTGCTTCCTTGCGTGGGGCCGAATTCGATGACTCGGGGCTCGACGCCCGGGAGCGTGTCAACGCCCCCACCAGCGGCCACCGCGCGCAGAGTTCGAGAGGCGCGAACAACGGCCCCGGTTTCTGCGGAAAGCCCTATGACCTCAATAGAGTAGGCCCCCGGTTGCAGCGGCGTGAAGTCTCCGTTGATCTTCGCGCTGGCGCCGGCGGTCTCGACCTCAACGGTGTATTCGATTCCATTGATCTGGGCTGAGGTAACGGTGGCAGGAGTGAGGAACCGCACGAGCAAGCGGGTGCCTTCCGGGACGAGTCCGCCCACCAGCTTGTTGTCGGCGGCGTTTCGCACCTCGATCCCAATCTGGGGCGGAGGGGGCGGCTCGTTCTCGGGCGGGAAGGTGATGTTCACTTGCACCTTGTTCTTGAACCCGGCGATAGCGCTGCACGTTGAGACGGGAATCTCGAAACCAATCCCCGACCCCGACTTGTCGCCCTTTGTGGCCTTCATCGTGACGGCGCCGCCCGCGAAGCTGGGGTCGAGCAGCGTGTACCGGCCGCGCTCAGGCTGGCCCTCCTGCCAAAGCTGCGAAATCGTCACCGTACGCCCAGGAGTATTTAGGTCCTCGTAGAACGGATTCCCTGCGGCGTCGACACCGGAGACAAGCGCCCCCGCCACGCCGTCAAACCTCGTGCCCGCCGAGCTGGTGATGGGCTGAATAACTCGGCCGGTAATCACTCCGATCTTGTCGCCGCCGTTGTCGAACTCCGTGTGCCAGGAGAGGAAGATGTCGTTGCCGCTGCCAAGAAGCGGCTGATTCTCCACATCGAACGCTGTGTAGCTATTGATGAACCCTGAGAAGGGGCACGAGTTTGTGCGCACGCGCTTTTCGGAGACGTCGCATGTCGGCTTGTCGAGCGGACAACCGATGCTCGCTATATCGAGAATCTCAAAGAGGTACCGGCCATTGGGCCCCTGAAGACGGCGATAGACCTGGTACCGAGCGTCCGCTGGCGCATCCACCGGAATCGGGAAGACGAGGTCGATTTCCTTGTCGAAGAGCTGCTGGCCAACGAGGTCGACCCGGATGCCACTGGCGAGATGGCCCACCGCGGCGCCATTCTCGTCGGTGCCGAGATTCGGCTTTTGTCCGGGGAACTGCTGCTCAAGGTCGGCCGCGGAGAGGTGCGTCAACTTAAAGGTCGCCCCGGTGCTGAGCGCGCCATCTGGAACCTCCAAGCCTGTGCCTCCGGGGCCTTCAATGACGCCTCCAGCAGGACCGATCGCGGTTTCGCCTGTTTCAACGTTCGTGAACTGGCTTTGCTGATAGCTGGTGGTGTTGCCGAATGGATCGGTTACTGAGATCAGGAGGGAGCGTAAGCGATTCGAGGGCGGTTGGGTAGCCCCTTTGCATTACCGCGGGGCC
>JBDTVB010000062.1:0-8070 GCA_040007415.1 Anaerolineaceae bacterium | reverse complement strand
CATGGCGCCCTCGTAAAGCATCATGGCGACAAGATCCACATGCTGGATTTCCCGGAAGTCACAGTCGCTGTAGCGCCCGACGCGAACAAGGGACATGCACTCTCCCTGATCTGCGCAGACCTGGGGATCGAACGCCACGAAACACTGGCGATCGGCGATAGCGTGAACGACGCCCCTATGCTGGCCTGGGCGGGGCGCGGCATCGCCCTGGCGCACAGCGACCGCTACGCACTGGACGCTGCGAACGAAGTGCTCGCCGATGGAGACGAGCGGCTTGCGGAGTTCTTGGAACAGCTCGTCGCCGGGCGGTAGGGTGTTAGGTCGGGTCGATGCGGTGCCAGACGCGCATCAAGACCAGCCCTAAACCGAAAACAATGACCAGAGCGACCGAAAGCGGAAGGACCGTCTGCCGCCAGTCGATCCCGGCGCCTTCGGATTCGGAAGCTGCGGGTACTGCGTACTGGTGCGTGATAGAGCGCACCTTTTCGACCAGTTCAGACTCGGTCAGGTTGCCGCCAGATCCAGATGCGCGACCCTCGCTCAGCGAGAACACCTGCGCGGCCCCGGGCCATACCATCTGGCCGTTGGACGACTGGAGGAATGCCATCAGGCGCGTACCCTCCACGAGGCGGGCAAGTTCGCACGAGGAAGAATTTTGGTCCGAACGTGGCACAAGACGAATCGCGTCGTTCGATGCCGCGCCCTTGAGGTAGGCCTGCGGTTCAATGCGGACCAGTCCGCCGCCGTTCTCTTCGCGGACCACGCCAATGACGACGAGATCCGAGCCGAGAACAGCTTCAGAGAGCGCTTCGAGCCGGACCGAGAGGCAGTTGTTTGGCACCGGAGGCGTTTGCGCAAAAACAGCGACCCCTGGGAGGGCCGCTGCCAGTGCAATCACCAGGGCGAGAAAGCTACTCTTTTGCCTGAGCAAACTGGTAGATCTTGCCTTCTGTCTTGATGGACGGAGCGATGATCATCTCAGCCTGCTGGAACTCGCGGACGGTGTGCGAGCCACACATACCCATGGCTGTGCGGAGGGCGCCGACGAGGTTTTCAGTGCCATCTGTGCGACTGGTGGGTCCGTAGAGGAGCTTCTGGAGTGTGGTGTTCACACCAACCTGCACGCGGGTGCCACGCGGGAGGTTTGCGTGAGGCGTGGCCATACCCCAGTGGTAGCCCCGGCCTGGCGCCTCCGTGGTCCCGGCGAAGGGCGAGCCCATCATGACGCCGTCCCCGCCCGAGGCGATGCATTTGCAGACGTCGCCGCCTGTGCGGATGCCCCCGTCGGTGATGATCGGGACATAGCGGCCGCTCTCCTCGAAGTAGCGATCGCGGGCAGCTGCGCATTCTATGGTTGCGGTGACCTGTGGGACGCCAATGCCGAGGACCTCGCGACTGGTGCAGGCCGCGCCGGGCCCAACGCCGACCAGAACTGCCGCAACGCCTGTGCGCATGATTTCGAGTGTTGCCTTGAAGCCGACGGTGTTTCCAACGACGACGGGAATGCGAATGTCTCTGAAGAGCTTGTCGAAGCGAAGTCCCTCGACGCTGTTGGACTCGTGACGGGCAGTTGTGACGGTGCTCTGGACGACGATGATGTCGGCACCTGAATCCTGGATCAGGCCGGCAAGGCGCTTCGTCTGCATCGGAGTGACCGACACCGCGGCGATGGCGCCGCCATCCTTGATTTCGCGGATGCGGCGAGCGATCAGGTCATCCCGCATGGGCGCCTGGTAGGCGGTCTGGAGTATCGCTGTCGCTTCGTTACGGCTGGCGGAAGCAACCTCTTCAAGCATCGGACGAGGGTCATCGTACTTCGTCCAGACGCCCTCAAGGTTGAGGACTGCGAGTCCGCCCGCCTTATGCATGGCGATTGCGAACGTTGGGTCAACCACAGCATCCATGGCCGAAGCGAGGAACGGGATGGTAAAGCGATGGGGCCCGATCTCGAGCCCCATTTCGACCAGTTCTGGATTGATAGTGACTTCGCCGGGGACGATGGCGACATCATCGAACCCGTACGCCCGGCGGAGTTGCTTGAACTTAGGCGTGAAATTGTCGTCCAACGGCGCATGGCCGCTCTCCGAATGCTCAGAGGCGGCGGAAGGGAGAGAAACAGCAGTACTCAAGTCAGCGCAATCCCGGGGGTGAAATTACGGCCCAGGGAACGGGCCGCCTGTTATATTTGAGTGTAGAAGGGCGCAGCGAAGAGGGTCAACACAGATTCGTTTCGGCAATTCGATTATGTGCAATCCGGACGCGAAAGGGCCACGTTGAGCAGCTTCATGCCCGGCCTCTACGTCGTCGCCACCCCGATCGGTAATCTTGGCGACCTTTCCCAGCGTGCACTTGCGGTCTTGCGCTGCGCGATTGTCGTTGCCGCCGAAGACACGAGGGTGAGCGGCAAGCTTGTGAAGATCGCGGGCGGAACCGCCCGGATGGTCAGCCTTACTGAGCACAACGTTGGCCAGCGCACACCGGAACTGCTCGATGCCGCCCGCGCTGGCGTTGTCGCGCTCGTGAGTGACGCAGGCACGCCCGTGGTGGCAGACCCGGGCGCCCGGCTGGTGGATGCAGCGCACGGGGCGAACATTCCGGTCATCGCCATCCCCGGCCCTTCAGCGCTGGCCGCCGCGCTTTCGGTTTCTGGCTTCGAGGGAAGCGACGCCCACTTTCTGGGATTTCTCCCACGCGGCGCCGCCGAACGAAAAACGTTACTCGCGGCTGCGGCGAGCACCGCGTCGGTGCTGGTCTTCTTCGAGAGCCCTAACCGGCTCGCCGCAGTGCTCGGGGAACTTGCGGCGGTGCTTCGGAACCCTGAGGTGGCGGTCTGTCGCGAGTTGACGAAGCTGCACGAAGAGGTGGTGCGCGGGCGCGCGACCGAGCTCGCGGGGCGTTTCGCGGCAACGCGTGGGGAATGCACCGTTGTGGTCCGGGTTGAGCCGCGCGCAAGCGATGACCTCGCAGAAGTGCGGACGTACATGGCGGAGATGCAGCGCGCGGGCGCACGGCGCGCCGGAGCCGCTGCGGAGGCCGCCAAACGATTCACCGTGGGCCGAGATGCTGCCTACGGGATGTGGGACGAAGCGTGATTCGCGGGCACTTTCCCGCCCTATGGTAGACTCGATACATCTCCAATCCCGGGTGTTCTGTGTCTGAACGGATCCTCGTCTGCGTGGCGTGGCCATACGCGAACTACCTCTTGCACGTCGGGCAAGCGGCCGGGGCCTACCTGCCGGCAGACATCTTCGCGCGCTATCAACGGCTGCGCGGCGCTGAGGTAGTGATGGTCTCAGGCTCTGACTGCCACGGCACCCCGATCACCGTGGCGGCTGACAAGGAAGGCGTGGAGCCGCGTGCCATCGTCGATCGCTACCACGCGAAGATCCTGGAAACGTGGGAACGGTTCGGGATCAACTTCGACCTCTACACGACGACACTCACCGAGAACCACTATGCGGTAACGCAACGGGTGTTTCTGCGCCTTCTCGAGACCGGACTGCTCTACCCACGGACGGAAGACCACCTCTTCGACCCAGAGGCGCAAAGGTTCCTGCCGGATCGCTACGTGGAAGGGACGTGCCCGCTCTGTGGCTATCTCGAAGCGCGCGGCGACCAGTGTGACAACTGCGGCTCGATGCTCGACGCGGTTGACCTCCTGAGTCCCCGCAGCAAGATGACTGGGGCTACGCCGGAATTGCGGCCTTCGGAGCACTACTTCCTCAAGCTGTCGGCCCTCGAGGGCCGCTTGAAGGAGTGGGCAGGGGCGAAAGAGGGCTGGCGCCGGAACGTCCTCAACTTCACGCTCGGGTCTCTCAACGAGGGCTTGAAGGACCGCGCCATCACCAGGGACATCAGTTGGGGCGTCCCGGTTCCGGTTGAGGGCTACGAATCGAAACGGATCTACGTCTGGTTCGACGCGGTGATCGGCTACCTTTCCGCCTCCATGGAGTGGGCAGAGCGGACCGGACAACCAGACGCCTGGAAGCCATTCTGGGAAGATCCCGAGACGAAGTCGTACTACTTCATCGGGAAAGACAACATCGCGTTCCACACGATCATCTGGCCGGCGATGTTGATGGGCTACGGGGGACTGAACCTGCCCTACGACGTACCGGCCAATCAGTACGTGAACTTCTCAGCGGGACAGAAGCAGAGCAAATCAAAAGGCACCGGGACGTGGATGCTCGATCTGTTGGACGTGTACGACGCCGACGTGGTGCGGTTCTACCTGACAACGATCATGCCTGAGACGAGCGATTCCGAGTTCCGCGAGGAGGAGCTGATTCGCGCGAACAACGACGTGCTAATCGCAACGTGGGGCAACCTTGCAAACCGTACGATCTCCATGATCCACCGCAACTTCGGGGGCGTGGTGCCGGAAACCGACGAGATCGCTCCCGAAAGCGCGGCACTCCTTGCGAGCGCCAAGGCTGCCTTCGAATCTGTGGGCACCGAATACGGCGCCTGTCACTTCCGCAATGCACTCGGGGAAGCCCTGCGTCTCGCGCAATCTGCGAACAAATACCTGGACGACCGCGCGCCTTGGAAAGCTATCAAGACAGACAAGACTCACGCGGCCGAGACCCTGGCGACCACGCTCAACGTTATCAACGCGCTCAAGACGCTGCTGCATCCTGTGCTCCCGTTCTCGACGGCCCAGCTCCACCAGGACATGGCCCAGGCCGGGGCGTTGACGGACCACGGCTGGCGCTACGCCGCCGTGCCGGCTGGGAGTCAACTGGCGCCACCGCGCCCCCTCTATACGAAGATCGACACGACCGCCGAGGTTGCCCGAGCGTGAGGCTCGCTTTCGACACTCACTGTCACTTGCAGGATCCGGCGTTCGACCACGATCGTCCGGGTGTGCTGCGCCGGGCCGAGGAAGCGAACGTGGCGGGCATGTTGCTTTGCGGGTATGACCGCGAATCCAACATGCAGGCCCTGGCCATCGCCGCACGTCACCCGGCCGTCTTCGCCGGCGTCGGATTTCACCCGCATGAAGCAGGACGCATCAGCCCAGGAGACCTGGAGATGCTCGCTGTCCTCGCGGCACAGGATGATGTATTCGCGATCGGGGAGATCGGCCTCGATCACTTTCGCGATCATTCGCCCCACGCCGACCAGCTCCGGGTGCTCGAGGCTCAATTAGCAATCGCCGCCTCGGTCGGCAAACCGGTCTCCGTCCATTCACGCTCGGCCGAAGACGCCTGTTACGCCTCTTTGAGCGCCTACGCGGCCACGCGTGGCTGGCAGCCTGGCGAGAATCCTGTGGGGGTCATGCATTGCTTCGGAGGTACACTAGAACAGGCGCAGCGATACGTGAACGTAGGCTTCCTGATATCGATTGCCTGTCCGATCACCTACCCTGCGAATGACGAAGCCCGGCGAGTAGCCTCCGGACTTCCACTTGAGGCAATTGTGGTTGAAACCGATTCCCCGTACCTTCCGCCTCAGAAGCTGCGCGGGCGGCGAAATGAACCCGCCAACATCTGGCGCGCCATCGAAGCTGTGGCAGCCGTTCGCGGTGAACAGGTAGATACAATCGCAGCTGCAACGACTGAGAATGCTTCCCGGCTGTTTGGCGTAGCACTTCCAATTCGCGTGGAGGCCTTGTGACCCAGTTACAGACGGCGACCAGCCTGTACGGCCCGGTCGCAGAAGACATGGTGCTTGTCGAAGACCTGTTGGAATCGACGAAACGGGCGGACCTTGCGCCCCTGAAACGCATGCTTGACCACGCACTCGGCGCACGTGGCAAACGCATGCGACCGGCGCTCGTGCTGCTCGCTGGTAACCTTGGGAACTACGACTTGAACAAACTTGTGCCGCTCGGCACCGCGATCGAACTGCTGCACTCAGCCAGTCTGGTCCACGACGACGTGGTGGATGGCGCCGAAAGCCGCCGCGGCCGGGCCACCACGAACAGCGTCTTCGACAACGCCATCACGGTACTCCTGGGCGACTACATCTTTGCCAATGCCGCGGAGATGGTGACTCGGACGGGCAGCCTGCACGTAACGCGCCTGTTCGCCCTCGCACTGATGAAGATGACGAGTGGCGAACTGGACCAAGATGCGGCTGCCTTCGACGTTGGCAAGGACATCCAGAACTACCTGGCCCGGATTGGAGGCAAGACCGCCTCGCTCTTCGCTGTGGCTACCGAGGGTGGAGCGAGCCTCGGCAACAGCCCCCAGAACGTGATTGACGCGCTACGCGTCTACGGCTGGAGCCTTGGTATGGCGTTCCAGATAGTTGATGACATTCTAGATTTCACCGGAGACGAAGTGTCGATGGGCAAACCAGTTGGCAGTGATCTGCGTGAAGGTACGATTACGCTGCCGGGCCTGCTTCTTCTGGAGCGCTATCCGACTGACAACCCGATCAAGAAATACTTCACTGCCAAGCGATCTCGGGAAGAGCGGCTGCAGGAAGCCATCGCAATGATACGTTCGACTGAGGTGCTCGAAGTGTCCATGGAGATGGCCCGTGACTACGTGCGCCGGGCGGCGGACGTCCTCTCGATCCTGCCCGACTCCGAGGCGAAGCGGTGCTTGATCGAGCTCGGCCAGTATGTCTTGGACCGCAAGAGCTAGGCCAGCACAGCAACCTGAAAGCGAAGGAACCCGGCTTCTGCCGGGTTCCCTCTGCGTGATGGAGTCTCGCAGCCGTTATGGAACGAAGTTGTTCGCCGAAGGCGTCCCTTTCCGCAGGACGCGACCCTTTTCGACGGCTTGCTCCACTTCCTGGGGCCGAATGGCGTTGCCGTACATGTCGCTGAGGTCGCCGGACATCGCGGCGACAGCCATGTCCTGGATCTCTTCCTTTTCACCCTTGCTTTTGCGGCGCCTTGGCGCGGGCTTGTCGATCTCTGGATGCTCGTTTGGCCGCCCGCTGGAGACCAGCTTGTTGACCTTCGTACCAAGGTGGTAGAACTTCCCGTCGTCCGGGATCCGGCGCGGGTAGCCATCGCGGAACGTGAACGCGGTGAACGACGTAGGCATGATGCGCCCGGCGTCCTTGTAGCACTGCGGGCAAGGGACCGGTTCGGTCGCCTCGCGCATTGGCCGGAGCTCTTCAAAGATGCCGTTGCACGGCGAGCAGAAGTATTCGTAGAGGGGCATGAGCAACCAATTCTGGGAAAGTTAGACTGATTGTACATCGTCTGCGCGGTCTGAGGCCGGGACGAACCGCGGCAACCGCGCAACCTGGTCAAGGTACTTTCCGGTGTTTGGTTCACGGTCCAGCACGTAGCGAATGAACTCGGCCAGGGCTGACTGGACCTCGCGAGCCAATGCTTCGTCCAAACGCAAAGCTGCGAACGCCTCCAATCCGGCTGAGCGGGCGTAGCGGAGCACTTTGATGGCGCGCACGGAGATCACCCGGCCCGCGCCCGCCACGGTGCGACAGTCTGAGCAGACGAAGCCGCCAGCTGATGCCGAGAGAAGCACGTCGGCTTCGGGCAGACGCCTGACGCAGATCGCGCATGCGTCTAACTGAGGCTCGTAACCCATGAGTCCGAGCAGCTCCAGCTCGAAGTAGCGGACTGCGTGGAGCGGAGCGCGCCCGTCCAGCGCATCGAGTACGTCCAGGAGCAGCCCGTAGAGCTCGCGATGCTCCTGGCGCTCCGCCGTGAAGCGGACGACCAGTTCGGCACAGTAGACCGCGGCCCCGTACAGATCCAGGTCCTCGCGCAGCGTGCGGTAGCCGGTGATCGTTTCGGCCTGGGTAAATACATCGAGGGTTCGGCCGCGGGCGAGGAGCAACTTACTGCGCGTGAGCGGCTCCAGGTGACCGCGCATGTGGCTACGCGCCTTTCTGACGCCTCTGGCCACGGCGTCGAACTTACCTTCAGTGGGGCTGAAGACAGTGAAGATGGTGTCAGCCTCGCCGATGTTGCGGCGGCGCAGGATGACACCATCGGTGGTATAGACCCTGGGACGTTGGCTCACCCTAGAGCTCCTGACGTCCCTCAAGGGCGCGCGAGAGAGTCACGTCATCGGTGTACTCGAGGTCCGCGCCGCTGGGAAGACCACGCGCAAGACGGGTAACACGAACACCCGCCGGGCC
>JBDTVB010000061.1:0-8141 GCA_040007415.1 Anaerolineaceae bacterium | reverse complement strand
ATCCGAGTTCGCAATTGAAGGGCAGGTTCGCGTTACCCGACGGTTACCGTCCACTCGATCAGCGGGGGCCGCAGCGTCGTACAGAGTGGCCCGCCGCGCCCGCGGGCGTCGGTGAGGCTGAAGCTTCCAGAAAGCGTCCCGCCCGCCCTGGCCAGCCGGAGCAACCGCGGCTCGATCGCGTTGAGCATTACCTTGGCCCTGCGGAACATCGCGAATGTGCCGTCGGCGCCGACATCGCCCCAGCTGAGGTAGAGGAAGCGCGCGCCGCGCTTGCCGTGGACGTACGGTCCGCGGAAGTCAGTCTCGTTGTCGTCGACCGCCGTTGTCTCGATGTCGAGAGTCCACGCGATGTTCTCAGCGTCGCCGCGAAAGAGGTGCACTGCTGCCTTCTGCCGCTGCAAGCCTACATGGACGTTCTCAAACCCGTCGAACGTCCCGCCCGGTGGGTTCTTCCCCTGCAGTTCGAGTTTCAGGACGGCTGGCTCAGCCGACATGCGAGGTGTGCCTGCTCCACAGCTTCAACGTGTCCCGGAGCTGCGTCATCGTCGCCTCGTCGACGGTCGCAGAATCCAGGACGCAATCCTCAAGGTGGCGATTGAGGATCAGCAGGCTTGCCGACTCTAGACCGGAGCGCGCCGCCAGCATCTGGGTGAGCACGTCTTCGCAGCAGCGCTGCTCTTCGAGCATCTTACGCAAGCCTCGAACCTGCCCTTCAATTCGGGCCAGGCGATCGAGCAGCTTCTTGTTCTCTTCGGCGTCCATGTCTTCGTGCTCCAGGGGTTGACGAACATACCCACTGGGGGTATCGTTAACTCACCATACTACGGGATCGGGATATGTCAATCTCCACGGAGAGCGGCGAAGCCAAAGGTCCTGAAGGGAAGAAAACAATGGCTGAAGTACGCGACACCACCGACATCACGTGGGACGCAGACGTCCTCAAGAACGAACTCCCGACGCTGGTCGATTTCTGGGCGCCATGGTGCGGCCCCTGCCGCATGGTCAAGCCGATCGTTGAAGAGCTCAGCGAGGAGTACGCCGGGAAGGTCAACTTCTTCAAGATGAACACGGACGACAATCCGCAGGTTCCGAGTAAGTTCGGAATCCGCAGCATTCCGTCCCTCCTCATTTTCAAGAACGGCGAACTGGCTGGTACCATCGTCGGCTTCCGCCCGAAGGGCGACCTCAAGAAGCGTATCGACGAAGTGCTCGCCTAGACAGCGAGAGGTCGAATCAAAAGAAAGGCCGGCCAGCGCTCTGTTGGTCGGCCTTTCGTGGTTGTTGGTGATTCGCTGATGCGTCGGCGCACCGAAGGGAAGGTGGTTCACATGAGCGACTACGAGATCGCGATCGTCGGTGGCGGCGGCGCCGGACTAACGGCCGCGCTCTACGTCGGTCGCGCCGGTCGCAAGACCGTTGTCTTCGAGCATATGGTCACCGGCGGACAGATCGCCACCACCAGCCTTGTCGAAAACTACCCGGGCTTCGCGGATGGTGTGGATGGTTTCGAACTCGCCCAGACTATGCTCAAACAGGCCGAAAAGTTCGGCGCCGAAGTGCGCTACGAGGGCGTAGAGACGCTCGTACGGCGGGCGGACGGCGCGTTTGAGTTGGGCGTTGGCGACTCACGCATCGCCGCGCGCGCCGTCATTATCACAACTGGCGCCGCCTACCTCCGCCTCGGGGTGCCCGGCGAAGAACGGCTCACGGGTCATGGCGTGAGCTACTGTGCCACTTGCGACGGCGCATTCTTCAAGAACCAGGATGTGGTCGTCGTCGGTGGTGGTGACGCCGCCCTTGACGAGGGACTCTTCCTCACCCGCCTGGTGCGCAGCGTCACCATCGTCCACCGTCGCGATACGTTTCGCGCCAGTAAAGTGCTGCAGGACCGCGTGTCCGCGGACCCGAAGTTGTCCGTCCTCTGGGACACCGTGGTCGCGGAGGTGCTCGGCACCGATTCCGTCACCGGCGTCCGACTGAAGAACGTGAAGACCGGAGTAACCCGCGAGTTCCCGACCGCCGCGGTGTTCGTCTTCATCGGACAGGCGCCGAACAACAAGTTGCTAGATGGGCTGACCGCACTTGATGCTGGCGGCCACGCGCTCGTCGATCTCCAGATGCGCACGAGCGTCCCCGGCCTGTTCGTGGCCGGCGACCTTCGCACCCAGGCCGCTCGCCAGTTGGTGGCCGCCTGCGGTGACGGTGCGACAGCAGCGATAGCGGCCGAGCACTACCTTGCTGGCAGCGCCCGCTGACCGCACCGCATGGCGAACACCCGAATGGCTGGATCACGACTCACGACTGGGAAGGGTGCCAGCTAGACGTCGTCTGGCCCCGGCAACCCCTTGGAAAGGCTCTCGTATCGCCGGGCGTACTTACCCACGTCGGGCTCCGGGCCCATCGCGGCGTCGACTTCTTTGCCCCATTTGGCTTCAGCCTGTGCCAACTGATCGCCCATGGTCAGGTGGCGAGCGAAGCTGCTGACGATGCGCTTCATCTCGTGCCCTTTGTCTCTGCCGGCTTTCGGGCACGGTGGAGCCGGAAAGTCCGTCTGCATGGAACGCTTGAACACTTCTTCTTTGGCCCCGCACTTCGGGCACAAGAACTCGTAAAGCGGCATACGATAAGCGTACACGAGCGCCGCCCGCCCGGCGACGGACTACCGCAGCCGCCATGCCAGCGCGTCGCGCTACGGCGGCCCGACACCTATACTCGCTGAATTCAGAGCGCTCGGAAGGTGTGACGTGAGTGAGACCTCGAACTATCGTTCAGAGCTGACGTCCCGGCTTCGCGCAGCGACAGATGACCTCTCGTGGTTGGTCCGCGGGGTGTTACCAGCGGATGCGGCCTACAAGCCCACCGATGCCGATTGGTCAATCCATGAACACATGGCTCACCTCCGCGACATGGAGCAAGAGGTGTATCTTCCGCTCCTCCGCTGGGCTACGGTCCCTGAGATGTTGGATCCGCTCGACTACAGCCGCCGCGATTGGCACGACCACCGTTACAACCTGGAAGAGCCGCTGGCCGAGATCATGAACGGCATCTCACGCATTCGAGACGAAGAGCTTGCCATCTTCCGCAACATGCCGGACCACATTTGGACGCGTTTCCGCACGGATACGCGCTGGGGACCGATCACCTGCCAGTGGCTCGCCGAGTTGATGTACCGCCACGCGCTGGACCACCTCCAGGGCATGATGGCCTTGCGCCAGGACATCCATCTCTCCGCCCTCCAGCCGCCCGCCGTGGTGGTCGGCGGCTACATTGGGGGCCAGTCCTAACCCATGCGCCTCAGAAGCATCGCCCTCATCCCCGCCCATGGTGCGGGGCTTGACGAAGCCCTTGCCTCCACCGCTGATGCTATCGCCTTCGCCCTCACCGACACCGCCGTCCCGGTGCAGGAGCTGCGCCGTGCCGCAGCCGATGGTCTCGCCCGTGTCGCCGGCGTGGGCAAGACCGGGATCGTGATTCTCAATCATCCGCGCACGAAGCTGCTGCGTGACGATGTAGATGCGCTCAGCGGCCCGAACCTCAGCGCGGTCTTCTTCCCTCACGCTGTCGACCCGCAGGACGTCCGTGACCTCGCGGTACTCTTACGCGAGTTCGAACTCGCGCGCGGGATTGAACCAGGATGCACGACCGTTTTCCCGGTCATAGATACGGCGCGCGGCCTGATCCGCTGCGTGGAGATCGTCCAGGCTGCACCGCGGGTAGGTGGCTTGGTCTTTGACGCACGAGCGTATGCGGCGGATGTCGGCGCTCGGGCCGAAGAGAACGGCCCGCGGCTGGCCTACGCTCGCGGAGCGCTTGTTGCGGCCGCGCGTGCGTTCGAGAAGCGTCCACTTGTGGTCTCCGAGCCGCTGCAACTTCCGCACCTCGCCCAGTACGGATTCGCGGGAGTGGTGCTACCAGACGCGCGCGCCGCGAGCCTTGCAAACGCCGCGTTCTCGCCCTCCGCACACGCGTCCCAACTGGCACAACACCAGGTGGACGCTTACGAGGCTGCGCGTAGCGAAGGGGCGTGGGTTGCTCGCCTCGGCAGCCAGGTGGTTGACGCCCACACCGCCCGGAAGGCCCGCCAGTCGCTCGAATAGATCTATTCGAAGCTGGTCAGGGCTGCTCGGCTGCCCAACGGGCGGCAACGTTCGTAAGCAACGCGTCCGCTGTCTGAATGGATCGCGCCAGGTCTGGCTCGTCGGTAAGCAGTGTTCGAACGCGGGGGTCGGCTTGATCGGAGCGCCCGGCAAATAGCACCCAGGGCTTGCCCAGCGCATCGGCCAGCCCGATCACCTTCCCGGTGACCTTGCCCAGCGATGACTGTGAATCGAAGCCGCCTTCGCCGGTGGCCACGAGGTCGCACCGCTCCATGCGCTCACGAAGGTGGGTAGCTTCGGCAACGATTTCGAAGCCGCTAGCAATGCGCGCCCCCAGGAAGGCAACGAGTCCCGCGGCCAGGCCGCCTGCGGCACCCGCACCCGGCAGCGCCGCAACGTCCACACCCAGGGACCGCTTCAGTACCGCTGCGTAGCGCAGCATGGCCTCTTCCAGCAACTCCACCTCTTGAGGGCTGGCGCCTTTCTGTGGCGAATAGACGGCCGCAGTCCCCATCGGGCCGGTCAGTGGGCTGACGACGTCACTCGCGACGACCACCTCGATCTCGCCCACCCAGGCTGGAGGCCGCCAATGGATTCGTGTAAGGCGAGCGAGTGGCGCGCCGCCCGGTGGCAGTACGTTGCCGGCTTCGTCCAGGAAGACCGCACCCAATGCGCGTGCCATCCCGCTGCCGCCATCGGTGGTGGCGCTTCCCCCAACGCCGACGATGATTCGTGGAGGATCCCCAAGCGCCGCTTCGGCAATCAGTTCGCCAACCCCGGCAGTGTCCGCATAGAGCGGGTCCAGTTCATCGGTGCGGAGATGGAAGAGGCCATTCGCCTGGGCCGCCTCGATGAGAACGTCGCCTGACTCGCGGATCACCACCCAACGGCCGAGTACCGGCCTGCCCAGCGCATCGTGGACCACGGTCGCTGAAGTGTCGGATTTCACTGCCTTCCGCAGCGCTTCAAGAAACCCCGGGCCGCCGTCGGACAGCGGGAGAAAGTCGAATGTCCAATCCGGACGGGAGCGCCGCAGGCCGCGCCGAATCGCCGACGCCGCTTCATCCGCCGAGAGGCTGCCTTTGAACTCCTGGGGCGCGATCAGCACGCGCACCGGCTACAACCCCTCGCGGTAGAGCTGAACGAGCGCCAGTCCGAACACGACCGCGATGTAGATCCAGAGCGCGTTTCGGCCGAACTTCAGCAGGCCTCGCGCGGATTGGGATCGGAACACCACGGCCATCACTCCAAGGAGCACGAACCCAAGTATTACCCCCCAGGCGAGGAACGCTCTCAAGTCCGTGACCCGACGGTGTGAACCAGCCGCTTAGGCGTCAGCGGTTACTGTCCTCGTCGTGAAGCGCCATTCGCCGTCCACTTTCCGCAGCTCATCGTTGTAGATAGCGGTAACCATGATGCCCGCCGGAGGGCGTTCGCCCGGCGTCAACCGCAGGAGGATGAGGTAGCAACTTCCCTTCGCACCTGCCGCTGCCTCCTCAATCAGCAAATTGTTCGTCCAATGCCTGGCCTTCAACTGCTTCGCGAAACCGTTTGCAAAGCCCGCCAACTGCTCGGTTCCAGTGAACGTTCCACTGCCGGACGAGAACACGCCGTCTGCAACGAAGGTTGCAGCCCAGGCATCCCCCTGCCCGGAGTCGATCGAGTGGTTGTAGCGCGCATAGAGTTGTTGGATCGCCAGCTGGTCTTCGGTGGATAGGCTCAAGGTTTGTCTCCAGTTCGAATGCCCGAAGCATACGCGGCAAGACGCCTTTCCGCAGCCTGGTCCCAGCGCGCACCAGAGTCTCGCCGTGCCGTACCATACCGGGCATCCGGTGCGAAGGAACCTCCCATGTTGCTACGAACCACGGCGCTCCTGATGGGCGCCCTTCTTGTCTCGTCGGCTTGCGGCAGTAGTCGAACCTACCCGGAGAAGGGCGATGGCGACTACGACCTCAAGGCTATGGCGCTAACCGCGAACGAGCTCCCCACGGGCTTCGAAGAGCAAGACCTTGGAGAAGTGGAGTTCGACAACGCTGCCTGGGCGGCGTTCTACGGCGTGGACAACGTTGAGGCCAAGCAGGCGCAGCTCGATGCCCAGAAACGCGTGCGCGCGCGCGTCTCCACCTTCCAGCCGGCGGAACTCGGAAAACTCTTTCGCATCACGGCTATTTCAACGCTTTACGAGAACCCGCAATCTGCTTCGGATTCCGCGGCAAAGTACGCGTGCGGCCTTCCAATCGATGACAAAGAGCCCCTTTCGCCGTTCGCAGTGCCAAGAATCGGCCAGGAAGCCAACGGCTTCTTCGTGGACAACGTAACGGAGTCCGGCCTCCACCTCATCGATACGACAATCTGTTTCCGGACCGGCCGGATCATTCATTCGATTCAGCAGACCGGCCTTCCCGGCACCGAGGACGTGGCGCTCGCAGTGCGCCTCGCCGAAAAGATGAACGAACACGTCAATGCGTTCTTTGATGGCAGGGCCCCCACGCCGGCGACCCCCTGACAAAGCCCTAGGCGGTTTCCTGCCTGAGCGCGTAGATCGTGCGACCTTTTGCACACAGCCTGCCGGCGCCGTCGGTGATCGAAACTTCGGTTACAACCGTGGTGCGGCCTTTTCGGAGTACCGTCGCCTCGGCGTACACCTGCGTCCCCAGGGCTGGGCGAAGGTAGGTGATGTTCAGATCGACCGTGCCGGCCGTCCTCTCGCCCCTCCGCAGCAGTGGCACCAGGGCCTCCAGCATCGCGATGTCCACCATCGCGGCCAGCAGTCCGCCGTGCACACTCCCGCCCACGCCGCCGAGAGTTACTTTGCTCGTGGCGAGGCAAATTCGCGCGTAGCCGGGGCGTAATTCCTGCAGGGTGAGTCCCAGCACAGCGTGGAGCGGAAACTCGTCGAACTCCCGCTTGTCCTTGGCAAAGTCGATCGGCGGCAGCGCGTCCTCAGGCGTTTCCGGCTCTTCTTGACTCGTGAGGACTCCGGAAGCGGCGCCCGTTTCCCCGACGATGGGCTCAGCGGCCACCTTCTCCTTCGCCCAGTCCATCATCCGCTCTCCCCAGGGGCGTTCAGGCGCGCCGGGCGGTTGCTCAGACTCGTTGCTCACCAGGCCGCACCCGAGGGGCGCACGGCTCCCGCTGGGGCGCTGGCGTAGTCCTCAAACGGGCTGTCGCGCCAGTCGAGTGCTGCTTTCAGGCCCTTCTCGCGCGCGATTTTGCCGAACTCCGCGCCGCCCGGACGCACTCGGCCGAGCTCCTGGATGTCGCCGCCCACAGCCAGGGAGGTGCGAATCCCCATCACTTCGTAAACGCGGTTCACCTGCCGCTTGGTCATCTGCAACATCGCCGAATCGATGTTTGCGATCCGCTCGGCGAACGCTTCAGTCACTTCGGCGAGGCGCTCAATCGGCACTGCACGGTTCGCCCAGCCCAATTCCACGGCCTCCACACCCGTCACGCTGTCGCCCGTGTACAGCAGCTCACGGACCTTCTTCTGATGCATGTGCCAAGGGTGGTAGACGATGTCCACGGGAGTCATGGCGCGCACCGGCGGGTAGCCAATGACAGCGTCCTCAGCCACGAACATCAGGTCGCACATCGTCGCCAGTTCGGTGCCGCCAGCAAGACAGTAGCCATGAACCATCGAGATGACCGGCTTGGTCAGCTCCCATATCTGCCAGTACCCGCTGAGCAGGTGTTGTGGCCACTGGCCCTGTCCGGGGTGAATCGGCCCAACACTCGGCAGGCCACTGCGACGCTCTACATAATCGCGATCGTCCGCCGTCTTCGAAATGCCCGAGAGGTCGTAGCCGGCGCTGAACGCCCGTCCGGAGCCGCGGATGATGACTACTCGCACGTCCGGGTCTACTTCGAAGTCCTTGAGCGCATCGAACAGCTCGGCCCGAAGGTTGTGACTCAGTGCGTTCATCTTCTCGGGCCGATTCAGGCTGACGGTCGAGACGGAGTCGGTCAAGACGGTCGAGACGGTCGAGACGGTCACATGCCCCGACTCACGACTCACGACGCACGTTCCACGATCATGGCAAT
>JBDTVB010000060.1:0-8217 GCA_040007415.1 Anaerolineaceae bacterium | reverse complement strand
AGCATTATCGAACTGCCTTCGCGCGCGCCCAGCCAGGTGACCTGGACTAAAGAGCAATCGGTCGAACGCGGCGCGCTGCTGTTCGCGAACAACTGCCGCACCTGCCACGGGATCAAGGGCCAGGGCGGAGTAGGCCTGCCGCTCAACTCATCCGTCAGCCCTGCAGCCCGGAATTTTCAGAGCCAGGACCCGCTGATCCTCAAGGCAAACCAGGCGTTGCTCCGCACCACCATCTCTTGCGGTCGCGCGGGCAGCGTGATGCCTGCTTGGCTGAAGCAGAACAACGGGCCGCTCAACAACATCCAGATAGAGCACCTGATCGACTTGATCACTTCACCCATTGACGAAAAGCACAAAGACGATGAAGGCATTGTCACCAGCGAAGGTTGGCTGCTCGCGGTGGAGTTCGCTCAAAACCTGAACCGCGAAACGAATGGGATCGTCGGTGGCGATACGCTCGACACCATCGCTAAGGCACACGGCATCGGCCCTAAGGAACTTGCCGGCGCGAACAAGCTGCCCGTTTCCGGAATCCTGAAGCAGGGCTCGAAGCTTGTGATTCCGGCATTCAAGGGCCAGCCCGACGGCTATACCTACAACGTCTACAACGATAACGAAACGATTGCCAAGGTTGCGGAGAGCCAGCACGTGGGCGCCGCCATCATCGCCGACCTGAACAACCTCCCGTACAAGTTCAGCGAAGCGAAAGGCAAAGCCACGCTCCAACTGCTGAACAAAGATGGGGCCAAGGTCACCGGACTCTTCCCGGGCGACAAACTAAAGCTTCCAGAGGGTTCCGCGTACACGGTGGCACCCGGTGACACACTCGATGCCATCGCCAAGCGCCACAACGTTTCGACGTCGGCGATCTCCAGCCTGAACGCGGCCACTTTGGGCGGGGTTGATAGCACAAAGCCGCTCGACGCTGAGCGCAAGTTGACCTTGCCATCTGGTGTCGGCGTAGTTGTCCAGGCTGGCCAAACGCTCGGCGTCATCGCCACCCAGCACGGGCTGAAGCCGGACGACCTCGCCAAAGAGAACGGTCTGGACGCAACCGCCATCGTGAATGTCGGCGACAAGCTCAAGTTGCCGGCAGACACGAAGTACGTCATCCAGACCGGAGACACGTTGGCGGACGTGGCGACTGGACACGGCATACCCGTAGCAGATCTCGCCTCCGCCAACAAACTCCAGGCCACGGACGGCATCAGCCCCGCGGTCGTGCTGGCGATGCCCCAGGTTGACCAGTACGACGTGAAGGGCGATTCGCTCGATGCGGTCGCCAAGACGTACTCAAACGTGACGAAAGAGAGCCTTGGCAAAGCGAACGGCATTGCGGGCGACGCCGTAATCCGCATCGGGACGCTGCTGACCCTCCCACCGGACACGTGGGGTTCGGCGCCGCCAGACGCCAAGAACCCGGGCACCGCCTGTGTCCAACACGCCATCCCGGAAAGCTCCTTTGCAGTCCTCCCCGGAGTCGGCACGCCGAAGGTCGATACACCAGTGGTTGCCCCAACAACGATTTCGAAGGACGTCAAAATCGAGGCCCACGCCAACGACTGGACGGTGACCGCAGACGGAACAGCGCAGCCGATCAACAAGGGCGTTGTGGCAGTTGCCAAGGGGGCAGCGATTCCCTTCAGTTCGGTCGCAGGCCTCCACAGCATCACCATCAACGGAAAGAAGGATGGTGACGACCTTAAGCAGGGCGCAAGCCGCTCGGTGACGTTCAGCACGACCGGACAATTCAAGATCACCTGCGACTATCACCCGGACATGCTCGCGTACGTCTTCGTCCAATAGCAGCAATCCCCAGCAACCCTCGCGACGAGGCCCCGTCTACGGGGCCTCGTTCAGTTTTGTACCCTGCCCGTGGTGACCTCACGGGCCCAACAGGTCCCCCGGTTTGACGCCCCCCAAGCCGGTCGATACGATCCCGCCTGCAATCACATCGCGGGCTCTCCGTGTCCCGTGCAACCAGTGAGGGGGAAGTGGGAATGGCAGCTCAAACCGGCAAACGCTACACCTGTCCAAAGTGTGGCTCTGAATTCATCGTCACCAAGGGCGGCGACGGCGACATCATGTGCGGCGATACGCCGCTCGAACTGAAGAAGTAACGAGGAGACATCGATGGCAGTGCAACTTGGCAAGCGCTACAAGGACGAAGAAACGGGCATCGAGCTGCTCGTGATCAAGCCGGGCACCTGCGAACTGAAGGTGAACGGACGCGAGATGGAGCTGATGCAACCAAAGGTCCTCCCTTCCGCCGACTAATCATCACCACAGCACGTGACTGCGAACACCGGGGCCTCATCGGCCCCGGTTCGTGTGTCTGGAAGGACCACTGATGCCACCAGAAGGTTTCTGTCGCGCTGAGGGCGAAGGCCGCTACACGCTGCACCCGATCGCTCGCGGGCCGTGGGACGCGGACTCGCTCCACGCGCGGGTACTGGCCGGTCTGTTCGGTCACGAACTGGAGACTCGCTGGACAGCAGGCGGCTTTCATTGTTCGCGACTGACGATCGACCTCTACCGGCTGCCGAGCCTGGCGCCCGCCGAGGTCACTTCCCGCGCGATTCGTGACGGCAACCGCATCCGCGTCATCGAACTTGAATATCTCTCTGGCGGTGTCTCTTTTGCGCGCGCCAACGCGGTCTTGCTGAAGCGCACGGACAACCCTCCAGGGGAGCGCTGGAGCCCTCCAAACTGGGACGCGCCAGCCCCTGAATCGCTACCACAGGTGGAGCGGATGCCGAACGCTCCGGAGGGCTGGCAGCCGATGTGGGAAACGCGCCACATCACCGGCTGGCCCGCGACCGTCGGCCAGCAGCGAGCGTGGCTGCGCGAGACCCGGCCGCTGATCGAGGGCGTTGAGTTGACGCCATTCGTGCGCGCCGCCTCCGCGGCCGACTGGACCAATCCGTTCGCGAACTGGGGCAGCGAAGGCCTCCATTTCATCAATGCCGACATTACGCTCTATCTCCACCGCTACCCCGTTGGAGAGTGGATGGGCTTCGAAGTGACATCGCACCACTCAGAGGAAGGCATCGCCGTCGGCGACTGCACGATGTACGACACGCGGGGGCCAATCGGGCACAGCCTGGTGTGCGCGGTTTCGAACTCACGGCGAACCATCACGCCGCCCCTAGGAGCGAGCTAGCAGCGCGAGCCCGCGAGCGCGGTGCAGCTTCGTTCTCAGCGTGGCGCCGATTTGCTACGCTCATCGCGTGAGCTTCGAGAAGGTCATCGAATCCGCAATCCAGGAAGCGATTGCTGAGGGGATGTTCGACAATCTGCCCGGAGCGGGTAAGCCCCTGCCGTTCAATGATCAGGAACTGATGGCTGGCGAAAACTGGCTCGGCTACAAGGTGCTGCTGAACGGCGGCATGGTGCCCGGGTGGCTCGACCTCGGCCACCAGATCGAAAGCGATCTGCAGAAGTTGCGGCAGCTTGAATCGCAACACCAATCGCTGATCGACCTCGCCGTTTCGACCGGGGACTGGGAACGCAACCGGATCGCCCTGGGACACGCGTTGAAACGCTACGAGGACCACGCGCGCAGCGTTCGCCGCAAACAGGACAACTACAACCTGTCGGCGCCTGGGATGCGTACGGAGCGGCCGGCAATATGGGTGGAACACCACCTGGAACGGCTACGCAAGGCGCTGCGGGACGCCGGGTACCCATTCGCGGATTGAACCACTTCCGGTCCGCCAAACAGCCTGCACTTTGCTCTTTCTCCAGCCGTTTGTTACGGTAAACCTCCTGCGCTCCCCTTTGGGGCATTTCGGGCCACTGGCCCTCCGCAAGAATACGGGGTGATTTCCTCACTTTGGCAGAAGTTATCGTCGGTGATAACGAGTCGTTCGAAGGCGCACTGAAGCGTTTTAACAAGCGCGTTCAGCAAGATGGCATCCTCGCGGAAGCCCGCCGTCGCGAACACTACGAAAAGCCGAGCGTAAAGCGTAAGAAGAAAGAAGCCGCGCGGATCCGCAAACTCCGCAAGAAGCAGCTTCGTAGCGAAGCCCGAGCTCTCACCCGGCGCTAACCGGACGCTCATCACACGAACCAGGCCCGGGCAACCGGGCCTGTTCGCTTTTCCCCAACGGCAATCACTTTGCATCGGAGCTCCCCAATGTCCACCCTCCAGGAACGCATTCAGGCCGACCTCGGCGACGCCATGCGCGCAAAGGACGAAGTCCGCAAGAGTTCTTTGCGCATGCTCATTGCAGCGGTCAAAAACGCCCAGATCGAGGCGCGTAAGGAGCTGGATGATGCTGGCGTCCTGGCGATCGTGCAGAAGCAGGTGAAGCAGCGCCGAGAGAGTGTGGCCGAATTCCGTAAGGGCAATCGCGAAGACCTGGTGGCAATCGAAGAGGCGGAAATTGTGGTGTTGAGCACCTACCTCCCGGCCCAAGTTTCGCGCGAAACGATCGTGGCAGCAGCCCAGAAGATCGTCGCGGAAACGGGCGCCAGCGGACCGCGCGATATGGGCAAAGTGATGCCAGCGTTGACCAAACAGTTCGGTGCCAGCGCCGACGGGCGGACAATCAGCGAAGTGGTGCGCGAGATCCTCGGCGCCTGAGTGACGCTTCCGCCGCCCAAGCTACCCTGGCGCGACCATCAGGTGCAGGTCTCCTGGTGGAAGTTCCAGGACAAAGTCAAGCTGGTTCGCCATGTCCAGCACTTCGTAGGGGCGCGACGCGAGTTCAACCTCAACGATCGGGCCCGCGCCGTTCGGGCGGAATCGAACTGTGTGGACCGAACCATAGGCGTACTGCTGCGCGATCGAAGCGGCAATGGCATTCACGCCAGGTGCTGCGGAACGGCGGCGCACCACAACTCGCTCGGCACGCATAGCGACATCGACCGCGGTGCCCGCGGCGATCTCTCCATCGCAGAGTAAGCGAAGGCCGTCGATATCGACGGTGCACCTTCCGGCGGTGAGAGCGATCACCTTTCCCCGCCAGACATTGGCCACGCCGGTGAGTTCGGCCACCCTTCGCACCGCCGGGCGGCGGAACACCTCCCTTGCCGGACCAAACTGCAGAACCCTGCCCGCATCAAAGACCGCGACATCGTCCGCCAGCAGGTGCGCCTCGCGGAGGTCGTGCGTTACGAAGATGATCGTCAGGTTCATGTCACGCGCAAGGCGAAGCAGTTCCTCCCGAAGGTCCTGCCGAAGGCTCTCGTCCAGTGCACTAAAGGGCTCGTCCAGCAACAGCAACCGGTTTTCAGGCGCCAGTGCCCGAGCGAGGGCAACTCGCTGCTGCTGGCCGCCACTCAAGGAGTGGGGCCGCCGATCCTCGAACCCCGTCAAGTTGAGAAGCGCCAACAGGGCACGAACGCGGTCCTGGCGCGCCTCACGTCCTAGTTCAGCGATCCCGAACTCAACATTTGCCCGTACACTGAGGTGCGGGAACAGCGCGTTGCGCTGGAGCAGCACGCCCACGCGGCGGCGATGAGCCGGAATGTCGACCCGGCGGTCGGAGTCGAACAGCGCCTCCCCGTCGACGGCAACGCGTCCGCCGTCAGGCCGGGCAAGGCCCGCAATGCAACGCAGCGTCATGCTCTTCCCCGAGCCTGACGGGCCGAAGAGCACCGTGATCCCAGGCTCCGCGACGAACTCCGCCGCCAGCCGAAAGCCACCGATTGCGCGCCGGACCGACACATCCAGCGTTGCTCCTGTCGTTGCACGGGGGCGCACCCCTACTTCCCCTGAACCGGGCGATACAGGACGAAAGCGAGAGCGCTGAGCAGCGCGACCCCGAGAACGACGGTGAGCAGCGCCAACGTGTTCGCGAGGCTCTCGTTGCCTGCCTGCGTCGCATCGTAGATTGCGCCGGGCACGGTCTGCGTCTCACCCGGGATGTTCGCGGCGACAATGATCGTCGCGCCAAACTCACCGATGCTTCGTGCGAACGCGATCAACCCGGCGGCCACCAGCGACGGCCAGGCAAGGGGAATCGCGATCCGCCAGAAGACGCGCTGCTTGTTCGCCATGGTGCCGGCAACGTCCAGGAGCTCGTTCTCGATCTGTTCGAATCCGGCCTGGGCCGTGCGGACGAAGAGCGGCAGCGCCACGATCGAGGCGGAGATCGCCGCACCCTGCCACGTGAACACGAGCCGGATGCCAAGGTCATCGATCAGGAAGCGCCCAAAGGCGCTCTGACGGCCGAGCCCGTACAGAACGTAGTAGCCAATGGCTGTCGGCGGCAAGACAAGCGGGAGCAGCGCCAGGGACGACAGGAGGCTGGCAATCGCCAATCTGCTCCTCGCTATCGCCCACGCCAGGGGCGTCCCAACAAGTACGCACATGAAGGTGGCCAGGATAGCTATCTGCGCGGAGACCCTGAAGGTATTCCAGTCGACAGCTCCAAAGTTCATCGCATCGCCGCCTCGAAGCCGAAGCGCTTGAGCGCCTCCTGGCCGGCCGGGTCGAGGACGTACTGCAGGATGCACCGCCCGGTCAGTTCCGCTCCAGTGCCCTTGATCACCGCGCCTCCCTGCTCGATCGATTGATGCAGCGCTCCGTCGATTAAGGTGTAGCTAGCCGGTGACCCCTGGATGACGAGGGCGAGCGCGACGAGCGCCGCATCGGCGTCGCCTTTTTCGACGTAGTCGGTTGTCTGCCGGATGTTTTCTCCGAGTACGAGCTTGCCCTTTATCGCCCCGTACACTCCCGCGTTCTCCAGTGCCTGCTTTGCAGCCCGGCCGTACGGAGCGTGGTCCGGGTTGGCGATAGCGATGCGCTTGATATCCGGGCGGGAAAGCTGTTCGATGCTGGTGACGGGTGCCAGGCCCTGGCGCGTGGCGAGGACGAGACGGCCGACGCCGTAAGAGGCGACGCCGTTGGGAACGACGCCCCCGGCCCGCGCCAGGTCGCGAGGGTACTGGCTATCGGCAGACAGAAAGAGCCCGAAGCCTGCGCCCGCTTCAATCTGGTTCTTCAGCTGCCCAGAAGACCCGAAGACGAACGTGATCTGCGTCGTGCAGGTTCGTTCCAGGTCGGGCTTCATCGCTGTCAGCACCGTGCGGAGGTCCGCGGCGGCGGCGACGGTAATCGAGGCTGACGACTTTTCGCCCGGACCGGCGCCGTCCCGCACGGATCCGCCCGGCACAACGACGGGCAATACATCAGACGGACCCGCCGTCTTGTTGCTGGCGGGATCCCCACAGCCTCCGAACGTGACGAAGCCCAAGGTCACCGCGGCCAAGGCAACGGCGAGACGCGTTCGCGAGCCGGCGGTCAAGGATCTGTTCCAGCCGCAACGCAACCGCTTGGAGCGTAGCTCTGCAGCCAACTGAGTGTCGCTTCGGCTGCCGACGTCTTTGACAAGGCCACTAGCGTTCCGAATGACGTCGGCTGGGCATGCTCCCGTACGTCCACGAGGTAGCGTTCGCAGGCGGCCGTCTGGGCCTTGAGCAGGGCAGAGAGCGCGGCCTTGTCGAGCAGGTCGAGAAAGAACAGCTTGAGGAGAAACTCCGACCTCACTTCGCGCATCCGATCGACTGGTCGCCGAAGCCACTCGTTGATGAGCACGCGCCCGGCGTCAGACAACACATAGGTCTTTCGGGGCGGCCTGAGCCCGACCCGCTCTTCGGTCCAGGTGACCAACCCGCGGCTTTCGACGTTGCGGAGGTAGGTGTAAAGGGTGCTCTGTTCCAGGGGGCAGATGGCGTCCAGCCCTTCGTTGCCGATGTAGCAGATCATTTCGTAGCCGTGCATCGGGCGGAGCGCGAGGAGGCCGAGAGCCACGTATTCGCCCGCGAGGAGTTTGCGCCGCGTCATGAAACAGATGCTCCCCGTGGTCCATATACTTGGCAACGAAGTATCTGAGGGCAAATCTGCCCGCGCGCAGCCATTCAACCGACGGCTGCCCAAGGGTTCGCCATGCTGGCGGCAGGCGGGCGCAGCCCTGGCCTTACGCCGTTCTACGCGACTGTTCGGTATCATCCTCTGTGATGCTTCGTCGCCGTCCACTTCCCATAGTCTCCCGCACGGCGGCCGCGATCTTCGGCGTGGCGCTGGCGCTTTCGACGGTGCTGCTGGTGGTGCCAGTGCCTTCGTTCAACCGGGGGCTGAAGGAAGGGGACATTGCCTCGCGGACCCTGGAGGCCTCGCGCGATAGCCAATTCGTATCCGAAGGGCTGACGGAGGCGGTGCGCAAGCAGGAGGCAGATCGCGTTGCGGACGTGGGCCTGCCGCTCGAC
>JBDTVB010000059.1:0-8251 GCA_040007415.1 Anaerolineaceae bacterium | reverse complement strand
CCTCTACTGCAAGCAAGATCCCGTAGCGGCTGTCCGCCAGTTTCAGTTCGTCGGATACGAGCGTAATCGTCCCGGCGTTCACCACCGGTCCAACCAGGCTAACGACGCCGATCGCCAGCATCACCGTGAGCAAACGTCCCCGCGCTCGCACAAACGCCAATCCGGCAGCTGCAGCGCGCCACGGCGAGTGGGCGGCGCCATCGTCGTCTGGCATTGTCACGTGCCTGTCAATGCCGAGCACCAGCAGTCCGGAGACAACAAAGCTAACTGCGTCCACGCCGAGCACCATCGACAGCCCGCCCGTGCTTAGCAGACCGCTGGCTGCCGCGGGGCCCGCGATCTGGGCCAGACGGGTAGCAAACCGAACACTGCTGTTGGCCCGTCCTAGCCCGTCCCGCGAGACCAGCTTGGGTAAGAGCGCCTCGCTGGCAGGTCTGTCGAAAGTCGAAATCACTGCCACGGCCGTCACGGCCAGGAAGACGGCCGGGAGCTTCAGTCCCGCCCAGACCCCTGCCAGGCAGACGAGCAACACGAGCGCGCTCAACATGTCCGCCAGCAGCATCACTCGCCGACGGTCGAACCGATCAGCGACCGCCCCAGCGATCGGCCCGAGCAACACCGTAGGGACGGCGGCCAGGCCTAACATCACACTGACAGCCGTCGTAGAACCCGTCTCCTTGAAGACGGTCACGGCCGCGGCCGTGAGCAACACCCAGTCCCCGCCCACAGAGATCCCCTCGCTGCCAACGAGATACCGGAATCCCCGAGGCGGGTGCGCCACCGTTACCAGATCCGCGCCCCTTGCTACGCCCGTCACGCATTCACCTCCGCTCGATGAGGGGAGTCTACGCTAGCCTGTGTTGCGCGCCATCCGCCGCACCGCTTTCAGAGACGTGCCCAATCACGCGACCTCCGCTACGCTGCCCGGACGCACGGAGTCTTGGGAGGAATCGCATGTCTGACCGCGTAATCGGTCCACTCCGGGAGGCCAGGAGTTCTCTGACGAACGGCCTTCGGCAGCTTCAACTCGCTGCGTTGGCCACTGCGTCCGCCGAAACCCCCGTCGCGCTGGCCTCCCTTGATACCGCCGTCGCTTACCTCCGAAACGTCTTCCTGCCCGTCGCCGAGGCGGAAGAATTCACCCTCTACATCGCGGTGGACGGTGTGCTCGGCGCCGTCGGCGCGACCGACGTTATGAAAGCCCAACACGCCAGCATCGCCGTGATGACGGAAGACCTCGGCAAGGTCGTGTCTGCTGCAAGGCGGGATAGCGACGTCCCGGCGTATGCCCAGTACCTGCTCCCGCTACTCCACGGCCTTTACGCCCTGGTGCGCGCACACCTGGAATCCGAAGATGATGTCTACCTCCCGCTGCTCGATGAACACCTGAGCGAATCGCAGGTCGGGATGCTAGTCGACAACATCGTCCGCATATCCGCCGCACGACGCGAAGACGCGCTCGCCGGACGCCCAGCAGCCGACCACACGAGCCTATAGAATCGACAGCGCCACACCGGCCAGGAGACCGCATGCCAGGAGCCCTTCGCGGTCTTCGTGTCCTCGAACTCGCAACGGGCGTTTCGGGGCCTTACTGCGGCAAGCTCCTCGCCGGGCTCGGCGCCGACGTGATCAAGCTCGAACCCCCGCTCGGAGACCCTTCACGCCACGCGGGCCCTTTTCCCCGGGACGCGCCTAATCCAAACGCCTCCGGTCTCTTCCTGCACCTCAACACGGGCAAGCGTAGCGCCACCTTCGACACCTGGCCCAACCTGGCCGCCCCACTGGCTGCTTCCCTCGTCGAAGGCGCTGATGTCCTTCTGCTTTCGCTGTGCTCAGCCGAACTGGCGGTCGCCAGTATCAATGTCGAAGACCTCCAGCGCCAGCATCCCCGCCTGGTCGTCACCAACGTCACCACATTTGGAATGACAGGGCCCTACGCGAATTATCGCGGCGGCGAACTCATCGCCTACGCCCTCGGTGGTTACATGATGCTTACGGGCTCTCCAGAACGGGAGCCTCTGAAGGCCTACGGCGACCTCATCCAGTACCAGGCTGGCGGGCAGGCCGCGCTGGGCACCATGGCCGCGCTCTTCGCCCGCGAACGCAGCGGCCGTGGCCAACTCGTGGACGTTTCTGCTATGGAAGCCGCGACCTTCCTCCTCGGCGGCGTGGAGCAGAACGCCTACTTCTACGGCCAGGTGGCGCGGCGCAACGGCACGCGGCTCCTTGGCTTCCCACCGGAACACTCTTACCCATCAACGATTCGTCCCTGCGCCGATGGGTTCGTCCACTGCCATTCGAACAATCGCTTCGCTGACCTCCTCGGCGCGCTCATCCCCGACCCCCGTCTTACCGATCCGGACCTACTCCGCACTCCGACGGGCCACGCAGACGAGATCGACGCCGCGATGGACGGCTGGCTCGTCGACAAGACCCGGATCGACATCGTTCGGCAGGCCCAGGAACTCCGCCTGCCGTTCACTGAAGTGATGGAGCCGGGTGAAGTGATGCTCGAAGCCCACCACAAGGAGCGTGGCAGCTTCGTCGAGGTGAACCATCCCCAGGCTGGGCCCCTCCTCCAACCTGCCGCACCGTTCAGAATGTCCGAGACTCCTTGGGTCACTGCGCCCGCGCCCTCGCTCTCTGCCGGGACGGGCCCGCCGCCCGTGTGGAGCGGCCCGCCCCTCCCGCAACCAACCCCCGTAGCGGAAGCCGGGCGCCCGCTTTCCGGCTACCGCATCCTCGATTTCACCAACGCCGTCGCCGGGCCGATGTCCACGTCGCTGCTCGGCGTGCTGGGCGCAGACGTGATCAAAGTCGAGTCGCCTGGCTCGCGTCCACGCGTCGCCGCGGGCACCGCACCGCATAAGGACGGCACCGAAGACCTCAGCTACAACCGAATGATGCTCTACAACGCGCTCAACCATTCGAAGCGGGGTATTTCGCTGGACGTGGGACGTCCAGAGGGCCGGGAGATCTTCTTAACGCTGGCAGGCCACGCAGATGCCGTTGTCCAGAACTTCTCCCCGCGCGTCATGGGCAATCTCGGGCTCGGCTACGATTCGTTGAAGACGGCGAACCCAAGCATCGTTCTTACGTCTATGCCAGCTTTCGGACTCTCCGGCCCCTACCGCGACCGAATAGCGTACGGCCCGGGCGTGGACGCCATGAGCGGGCTCTCTCACCTGACTGGCTACGACGATGGCCCGCCAATGAAGCCTGGCAACTTCTTCTGCGACCAGAACGCCGCCGTCTTGTCCGCCTTCGCCACCATGGCCGCGCTCTGGCACCGGTCTCATAGTGGTCGCGGCCAGCAGGTGGAACTTGCCATGATCGAAGGCGAATTTCAGATCCTCGGGGACGCCTATATCGACTTCGCGATGAACGGCCGTGAGCGCCGCCGCACCGGCAACGCGCACCCTGGCATGGAACCCCACGACGTCTTCCCCTGCGCCGGGGACGATGCCTGGGTCGCGATCGGTGTGGAAACGGGCGAGCAGTGGCGCGCGCTCTGCCAGGCCATTGGTCGCCATGACCTGGCCGCTGATTCTGCGCTCGCAACACTCACGGGACGGCAGCAGCACCGAGACGCCATCCATCACGCCGTCTCAGCGTGGACCCGGTCTCAGGGCCACCTGGCCGCCCAGGACGCGCTACAGATGGCGGGCGTGCCCGCGGCCGCCGTGCTCGACGTCGCTGAACTGCTCACCAATCCCCACGTGGTAGCACGCCACGGGTTCGAATTCGTCAGCGTCCGCGGTGTTGGGCCGACGCCTTACCCGCGACCCGCCTTCACCCTGGCGGACACCCCCGTGCCGCTCGAAACGCCAGCCCCAGCCTTCGCCCAGGACAACGTCGCCGTGCTCCAAGACCTTGGCGGCCTAACGGCTGACGATCTCGCACGGCTCAACGCGGACCAGATAACCTCGTCCGTGCCAATCGGCAGCAGTCACTAAGAGGAGATTTCATGACCCGAATCCTGGACGAATCGGCAGGCGCGATCCGCACCGTCACCCTCAACCGGCCCGAAAAGCGCAACGCCCTCGACAGCCAGATGCTGGAAGAACTTGCGGCCGCATTCCGAGTGCCCCCGGAGCCGGAAGAGCGGGTACTTGTGATCCGCTCCACCGGCTCCGTCTTCTGTGCGGGCCTGGATCTCAGGGAGCGGATCGGTGGCGTCGCCGTGGGCGGAGCGAGTCCCATCGAAGGAGTCCTCCACGCGGTGGAACACTACCCGCTACCCGTCGTCGCGGTTGTGCAGGGGGACGCCATTGCCGGCGGGAACGAGCTCGCGTTGCACTGCGATTTCGTGATCGCGTCGAGCGCCGCCTCGTTCGGCATGTCGCTCGCCCAAATCGGGCTCGCGCCCACCTGGTTCCTCGCTAAGAAATTGCTCGAAGTTGCTGGCCCGGTCGCCACACGCGAAGTGCTGCTGCTCGGCAACCCCCTGACCGCTACTCGCATGTTCGAACTGGGGATCATCGCTCGCGTTGCCCCACCTGAAGAGCTCGAGTCTACAGCGGCGGCGATCATCGACCGCCTGGCCGCCAACGCACCGCTCTCCCTGAAAGCGATGAAAGCCCTGCTGGTGCGTGAGATGAAGTTCCGCGACGGTATCTCTCACGCCGACATCGATGCCCTCGTCGATGCAGCCCGCACCAGCGCCGACGCCCGTGAAGGCATCGCCGCCCGACTCGAAAAGCGCTCGCCCGCGTTCGAAGGAAGATAGCTTCGTTGGCCCACACACAATCTCGTAGACTGCGCTCACTGTGAACCTTCACCTCACGAAGCCCTGGCTCGAACTCAACGAGGAATCGGTGGCTCGCGTTCCCGGCCAACTCGGCATTTACCAACTCGCCAACGCCGATGGCGCCGTGCTGTACATCGGCTACGCGGGCGGAAAGGCTCTCTTTGGCCTGCGCAGTGAAATCCAACGCCGCCTCGGCACGGCAGACGCCGTCAGCTTTCGCTATGAGGTCAACATGCAGTACCTGACTCGCTACAAAGAGCTGCTGATGCTCCACAAAGCGGACCACGCTCAACTGCCAACCATGAACGCTTCCGAGCCGCCCGTGCGCCTCGGCCGCCTTAGCTAAAGGAGCACCCATGGACCTCGAACTCAGCGACGAGCAGCGCATCATCGTCGACACGGTCCGTCGCTTCGTAAGGGACGAGATCGTCCCCCTTGAAGCGGACCTCGACCCCGACGGTTCGGCCCTCGATCCGGCAGACCAGGACCGGCTCGTCGCCAAGGTCCGTGCCATGGGATTCTACGGGCTCGATATTCCTCCCGAGTACGGCGGCCCGGAGATCGACATCGTCACCCGGACGCTGATGGCGATCGAGATGGCGCAGCATCGCGCCGGGCTCTACGCCCCCTGCTACGGCGTCTTCGGCGGCGCTGGTCTAGCCCAACTCTTCGAAGCGAACGAGGACCAGAAGCAGCGCTACCTCTTTCCAACTCTTCGTGGCGAAAAGCACGGCTTCTTCGGCCTCACCGAGCCATCAGGCGGCAGCGACCCCGCCCGCGCTATCCAGACTTCGGCCGTCAAGGATGGGGACGAATGGGTCATCAACGGTGGCAAGATCTTCATCAGCGGCGCCGACGTAGCGGACTACGGAATCATCTTCGCCCGCACGGACAAGTCCCAGGGCCGCGCCGGTATCACCTGCTTCATCGTTGACGCTGACGCGCCCGGATTCCACGTCCGGCGCATCGTTCACACCCTCCGCTCTACCAGCTACGCGACCGAACTCCAGTTCGAAGACATGCGCATTCCAGCGACGAACGTCCTCGGTGAAGTCAACAAAGGTTTTGCGGTCGCGAACGACCGCCTCACGCGGCAGCGCATCCCGTACTCCGCGGGCTGCATCGGTGTGGCGGTCAAAGCGCAGGAAATGGCAATCGCCTACGCCAATCAGCGCGAAACCTTCGGCGACCTGCTTGCGACGCGCCAGGGCATCCAGTGGATGATCGTAGACAACGAAATCGACATCCGCACCAGCCGGTGGCTGACGCTCGCGGCAGCCGACAAGGCGAACCGTGGCCAGCCCTACAGGACTGAAGCCGCGATGGCGAAGCTCGTTGCGAGCGAAGCGGGCGGCCGAGTTGTTGACCGCGCGATGCAGATTCACGGCGGCTACGGCATGACCAAAGACCTGCCACTCGAACGTTGGTACCGCGAAATCCGCATCCGGCGCGTTGGCGAAGGCCCCAGTGAAGTGCAGCGGCTGATCATGGCCAGGGACCTGCTGGGCGGCTCGTTCCACTGAACGTCACCAACGTCAACGCAGCATCGGGGGCGGTCTTCGCGGCCACCGACGCTAGCGGAGACGCGTTCGCGGTTAGGAAGCCTGGCGCTGCTCCGCACTTGCGGTCTTCGTGAATCGCAGCACTGTGCCGCCAACCCCGACCAGCGCACCATCGGTAACGGCGCCGTTTCGCGTTTCCTCGCCGTTCAGCGTCAAGGAGCAGTTTGGCGTGGATGCAAGAATCTCGCCCCCCGAAGTCATCAAGAAGTGAGTCTCCTCGATCCTCTTGTCGTTGAGTTTCACTGTGCAAGACTTGCCGCGTCCAACCATCACTCGTGAACCGGACAGCGGGAACTTGGTCCCCGCTCCCGCACCCTGGATGATTTCTAGCGTGCCCCAAGCTCCTGCACTGCCGGGGTTGGTTTGGGGCGGCAACTCAGCTGTGGGCCGGTCAACCCGGTGCGCATCTGCCCACTTGATGAGCCGTTCAGGGGCGTCGGTTACAGCCAGCGCTCCGCGCCTCTCCCTTGCTCTGCCCAGGAGAGTCCAGCCGCCGTACCCCGCCCCTCCAATAAGGGCGAGCACCACCAGCGCCAGAAGCCCGTACTTCAGGGTGTTGGAAGGCTCAGCGGCCGCCTTTGGACCGGCGAACTCAAATACCTGTTCGCTCTTCAAGCCGTTCGCCTCGGCCACGAGCGCAAGCTTGTGAGCACCCGCACTGAACCCGTCCTTCGCCAGCGTAAACTCGTACGGGGCGGCGCTATCCACCTCTACTTCGTTCCCGTCAACCACATATCGAACCGTCGGGACGACCCCCGGCTGTGATTGGACCGTAACTTTCACCACGTCTCCCGGGCGCAGGGCGATCACGCCAGCGGGATCAGTGATCTTCGGTGCCAACATCGCCGCGTTGAACGTCGTCTCGATCGCCTTCGTCGGGTCGAGAGGGTCGAACCGGGCCTGGAGCGTATGTGACCGGGTTGGATCGAGCTTCGCTGGGTCCAGGTCGACCGACCGTTTGTCGCTGCTGTTCGCGACCAGCGGCTGCCCATCGAGCGTGAAAGTGACACTCGACCCCGGCGCTAGATTGCTCACCTTAGCCGTCGAACGCACGCTGAGCTCGGAGCCGATGCCCACGAACGACGGCGGGGGCGCCACCGCCGCCGCCGGAACGGCCGCCGCGGTGGTGAAACTCGCCTTACCGGTTGCCCCGCTTGTTGTCACGGAGACCGTATGCGGACCTGCGGCGAGGCCTTCAGGCAGGGAAACGCTCAGGTTGTATTGCAGGTGCAGGCGGTCGGAGAGCCGAGAGTAGAGCTGGGACACCTCGGAACCACTCGACGCCGAGATGTAGAGACCGCCGGAATTCGACGCGAGCGCGGTAAGGAACGCCACATCGGCTTCCTTGCCGATCCCCACCACGTAGAGCGGCGCACCCCCGCTGGACGCGGCATCAAGCGCCATCGTCCGGCTAATGGTGCCTGATGCGCCACCGAACTCTTCGCCAACGCGCCCGCCGCCCTCAGTGACAAGCACCACGACCTTCTGTGGCTGTGGCGCAGCCTTCGCATAGCCCACCGATTGCACCACGGCCGCATAGAGAGCTGTCCGGCCTCCCGGGCTGACACCGTTCACCCCGGCCAGGAGCGCCTGCTGGTCGCTCGTTGGCTTCACCACCTGCGTGATGTTTGTGGAAATCGTCACCAGAGTCGCTTCGTCCGTTGGCCGCAACGACCGGATGATTTGGGTGAATGCCTCCTTCGCGCCAGCGATTGACGCGGTGCTCATGGTGTTGCTGATGTCCATTACCAACACCATGCCTAAGGGCAGCGCACTATCGACATTCGCATCGACGCTCGGGGCCGAGATGGGCTGGCCGTCGACCTGGACGGTGAACGAGCTAGCGTTCAATCCGGCCAGGGGACGGCCCGAACCGTCAGAGACAGTTACCAACGCCGAAAGGGTGGTCTCATCCGTTGTCACGCTCCCGACTGTCACC
>JBDTVB010000058.1:0-8285 GCA_040007415.1 Anaerolineaceae bacterium | reverse complement strand
GGCTGGCCGAGTTGCTCGGCGGTCCGGCGCTCAGCCGGGACTTGCGACCTCTGACGCCGTGGATTCGCGCAGAAGCCGTTCGTTGCGCACTCGTGGCCCACCTGGATGAGGCGGCCGACAGCAGCTTCGCCCGCGTCAGCGCGCACCGCGCAACCGTCCAGAGCCTCGAGACGACGTTTCGCGACCTGCGCGAGGCGAGTTCTGCGACCCTCAACCGTCTCGGTTCGGGCAGCCCGCGTGCTGCCGAGGTGGTCGCGATTCTTCGTCGCTACCGGGCGCTGGTTACCGACCGTTATTACGACGACACCGACCTCGCGCACGCCGCCTCAAAAATCGTCCGCACCGGATCACCGGCCCTGCAGGACTTCGGACAGATTGTCGTCTACCTGCCGCGTGAACTTTCCGCGGCGGAAACCGCTCTCGTGGCTGCGCTCGGAGACGCACGGCGGGTGACCGCGATCCTCGGAGCGACGGGAGATAAGGCAGCAGACGCCAACCTCCGGGCGGTGTACGCAAGACTCTCTGGTGGGGGCGAGCCAGCACACACGCCAACCATCAGGCCAAAGCCCGCAGCCACACACATCGTTGCCGTGCCAG
Source organism: Anaerolineaceae bacterium (assembly GCA_040007415.1). Classification (GTDB taxonomy): domain Bacteria; phylum Chloroflexota; class Dehalococcoidia; order Tepidiformales; family Tepidiformaceae; genus PNKC01. The sequence continues at coordinate 7,688 of JBDTVB010000058.1, read as the reverse complement.
ACGCGGACGAAGAGGTGCGGTCGGCAATCAGAATGGCGATGGCGCGGGCGGCGAACGGCACAACGTTGCATCGAATGGCCTTTCTCTACCCCAACGCCGCCGTGTACGGCCCGCTGGTGCACGAACGGTTGGAGGCGGCGGGGATTCCTCACAACGGCCCGCCAGTGGCAACCCTCGGCCACTCCATCGCCGGGCGGTTTCTCCTCGGCATGCTGCGCCTTCCGGCCGCGAACTTTCGGCGGGACGCCGTGATGGATTGGCTCACCGCGGGACCAGCGGTCGAATCCGAAGCGGGCGGGTTTCCGCCAACCAACAGCTGGGACGCCATCACCCGTGAGGCGGGGGTGGTTGCCGGAGTGGCAGAGTGGTCGCTCCAACTGGAACGCTACGCGCGCCGCCTGAACGGCAAGCTGAACGACCGTGAGCGACCTGCTTCAGAAAGCCAGGTCAGGTACATGGAGCGCCGGATCGGGCACGTGCGTCGACTCCGGGCGTTTATCGAAAAGCTGGCCCTCGACCTCACCCCTCCCGCCAGATGGAGATGGGAAGAGCACGGGCAGTGGGCGCGTGACTTGCTCAACCGTTACATGGGTGCACATGCAAACTTCGCCGGCTGCCCCGATGACGCCTCCAAAGAGGCAGAGCGCGACGCGTTCGAGCAGGTTCTCCAACAGATCGCCAACCTCGAAGCGCTAGACGCTATCGCCGTCGCGGACGGAGCGCGAGTGGACAACCGGGTCTTCGTCGCCGCCCTCGAACGGCTGCTGGAATCGAAGGCGGAACGCGTAGGGCCGTTCGGAACGGGGATCTTCAGCAGCGATTTCACCAACGCTACCGGCATGGACTTTGACCTGGTCTTCATCCTCGGCATGGTAGAGGGCCAGATGCCGGCGATTGGACGCGACGACCCGCTCCTCCCGGACCACGAGCGCAGGGAGGCCGACCCATCGCTGCCGTTTCGCACTGCGCGGCGCGGAGAGGAGCGTCGAAGCTACCTCGCCGCCCTCGCGAGCGCTGCAGCGGCAGGCTCCGAACGTATTCTTATCACGTCCTCGGCAGACCTTGGGGGACAGCAGAAACGCCTCCCTTCACGCTGGCTGCTGGAGGCCGCCGGAGAGCTAAGCGGGGCGCCCGGGCCGCTCTCCACCGAGGCGTTCCTCGCGCTCCAACCAACTCCCTGGCTGACTCGCGTGGCTTCGTTTCAGTCCGCATTACAGGGCGCGCTTGAGCCCGGCATGGCACAGGAGTACGACCTCCGCCTGATGCTCAGCGGACCAGCTGGACGGAGGGCGCTGGGCAGCATTGAAACGGGACTCGCAGCGGGGATGGCCGCCGCGCTGGCGCGATCAAGCCGCGAACTCGGACGGTTCGACGGCTCGATCGGCGCCCGTCCAGAGCTGCGTCCAAGCGGTGCCGCACCGACGTCGCCGACCGCCCTGGAAACGTGGGCGACGTGCCCGTTCAGGTACTTCCTGAAAACCGTCCTCCGTGTTCACGAGCGCGAAGACCCAGAGGACATCCTCGTTCTCAACGCGGCCGAGCGTGGCACCATCATTCACGACACGCTTGACGCGTTCATGACCGCAAACAGAGGCTGGGAAGGTACCTGGCAGCCGCACCACCGGGAAGCGATCCTCGAGATGGGCGATGCACGCTGCAAGCAGGCGGAAAGCGAGGGCATCACCGGCAAGCCGCTCCTCTGGGAAATCGAGAGGCAGCGCATTCTTCGCGACCTGGAGGGATTCATCGAGGCCGATTCTGCTCAGCGGGAAGAATCTGGCTACCGCTTCCGGGCTGGCGAGCACTCCTTTGGCATGAAAGCGGGGGGAAATGCCGCAGTCCCCGTTGAACTCCCGGACGGCTCGACGATTGTGTTTCGCGGCAGTATTGATCGCGTCGATGAGGACCCCGTTAAGGGAACCCTTGCCGTGTATGACTACAAGACCGGGAGCACTTTTTCGTATGAGGGCCTACAAACGGACCACTTGAAGGGCGGTCAACTTCTCCAGTTGCCGATCTATGCGATGGCCGCGAGCCGTGACTTTGGGGAGGGATCGCCGTCTGTCTGGGCGGCGTACTGGTTCGTCACCCGGAAGGGCGAGTACAGGCAAGAGGGCTACACGGTCACGGAAGGAGACCTGGCCGAGTTCCGGCGCGTGGTGGAGGTGATTTCAGACGGTATCAGGGGAGGAACCTTTCCCGCCAACCCGGGTGGACAGGACGACCGAACGGGAGGCTCGAAGAACTGCTCGTTCTGCCCCTTCGATCACATCTGTCCCAAGGACCGGCAAAGAGCGTGGCAACGCAAGCAAGGCTCGAGCGCAATCGTGGAGTACCTCGCACTCCAGAACGGAGGGCCGCCAAATGACGACCGCTAGCTCGGTCCAACTGCCGCCGGACGACCAGCCCGCCCGCAACCGCATTTCCACAGTTCTCGGGGAGACGCTGTTTGTGGAGGCGGGCGCGGGCACCGGAAAAACGACCGCACTGGTGGGCCGAATCGTGAGCCTCGTCGAGTCCGGTGTCCCGGTGAGGGAAATCGCGGCCATCACGTTCACGGACGCGGCCGCTGCGGAACTGAGGGACCGCGTCCGCCACTCGCTGGACGAGCACCGCGTGAAAGTGGAACTCGGGGCAGAGATTGAGACCCGGTGCACATCGGCGCTGGACGAGCTGGACTCTGCGGCCCTGCAGACGTTGCACGCCTTTGCTCAACGCATCCTTTCAGCCTTCCCCCTGGAGGCCGGTCTCCCGCCTCACATCGAGATCGGCGACGAGATCCGTTCAGGCATCGAATTCAATGAAGATTGGACGCGCCTGATGGACGAGATGCTCACATCCGACAACCCGTCGCTCGCGCGCGCCTTCACCCTGGGCCTCGAAGTGAAGCATCTCCGCAGCATCGCGCTCGATTTTCACGACAACCTCGACCGCATTGAGGGAGCGGTCTTTGCGGACACACAGCCCGATGGCGGCTGGCAGCAGATCCTGGCACAACTAGACGAGGCGTTTGCGTTGGCCGGACCAGTCCTCTCGCGTGGCGGGACGGACACACTCGTCCGGCACGTCGAGTCGCTGAGAGCCTTCCGGCAGGCACTGGAACGGGTGCAGGACGACGACGAGCGGCTGGCGCTGCTTGTCAATCGGAAATCGCTGGCCCCTCGGGCCAACGCCGGCAAGCAGGCCACCTGGGGCAAGGGCGGAGACAAAGAAGCCGTCCACGCCGCCCTCCGCGCGGCCGAAGAAGAGCGCCAGCTTCTCGTCGCTTCAGCGAAGACCGCCTGCCTCATGCCCATTCTTCGAACGCTGCGGCAGTTCACGCTGGACCGCGCCGCCGACCGCCGGGAACGTGGAGTCCTCCAGTTCAACGACCTGCTGGTGCTGGCGGCGCGACTGCTCCGCAACCACCGTGGAGTCCGCAAGACGATGGCCGGACGCTTCTCGCACCTTCTGATCGACGAGTTCCAGGACACCGACCCGCTGCAACTGGAGATCGCGACGCTTCTGGCGGCGGGCGCGGACGACGTGGAACAGCTGAAATGGGACGAGATCCCGGTGGACAAGGGCAAGCTCTTTTTCGTCGGCGACCCGAAACAATCGATCTACCGCTTCCGCCGGGCTGACATCCAGCTCTACCAGTCCGCGCTCAAGCACTTCGGCGGGCAGTTGGATCTGACTGCGAACTTCCGCTCCCGCAGCGAAATCCTTGACTTCGTCAACCTCGTCTTCACTGAACTCATCGGATCAGAAGAGAAACCGGGCCAACCGGCCTACGTCGACCTCACCGGTGGCCGGGCCTCCGAAATTGCGGGGTCCGCCGTCCACCTCGTTGGTCGGCCCGTGACGAAAGATGAGGGCAATCGGGCCGACGAGCTACGCGAAGCAGAGGCTACGGACCTGGTAAGGCAGATAAGCTCAAGCCGCGGTCGATGGGGCGTCACCGGAGAGAACGGCGAAATCCGCCCCGCCCAGCTAAACGACATCGCCATCCTCGTGCCCACCCGCAACTCCTTTCGGTCGCTGGAACGGAAGCTGGAGAGCGAGGGCATTCCGTACCGGCTGGAAAGCCGCTCCCTGCTCTACGCGACTCAGGAGGTCGCCGATCTGACTAACGTACTCGGCGCGATCGATGACCCGACGGATGACGTCTCGATCATTGCCGCCTTGCGTTCGTCCGCCTTCGGCTGCGCAGATGATGAGCTCTACGAGTTCGTCAAGGCAGGCGGACAGTGGGACTACACCGGCAAGATTCCCGAGGCGCCAGGCGCCCACGACAACCCCGTGCCGGCGGCACTGAAGGCGATTGCCGAACTGCACGCTTCCCGCAGGTGGTACAGCGTGAGCGAACTGGTAGATCGTGTCTTGCGCGAACAGCGGCTGTTCGAAGTGGCGTTCGCCAACCGGCGGCCCCGCGAGTCGTGGCAGCGGTTGCGGTTCGTCCTCGAGCAAGCACGTGCATTCGGCGCTGGCGGCGGGACGACCCTCCGCCAGTTTGTGGAATGGCTCCGCAACCAGGCGGCCGCTGGCTCGCGGGTCACCGAATCAGTCGTGCCCGAGTCCGACGACGACGCCGTTCGAGTGATGACGATCCATGCCGCCAAGGGGCTCGAGTTTCCGATCGTCATGCTGGCAGGTCTCGATCGCCAGGCGCGCAGCGACCGCAGCATCGCGATCTGGGAGACAGCACAGCAAACACCGGAAGTTCGCGTCGGTTCGGAGGCGACGGGCTTTTTCGACACTCCGGGTTTTGGCGCCGTGAAGGATTTTGAAACTGAGATGGGTGCACTAGAAGACCTTCGCCTGTACTACGTTGCCGCTACACGGGCGCGGGACCACCTCATCGTCAGTGTCTACCACAAGGAAACGCCCACGCCGACCACCGCGGCGGCCCGCACCTACTCACTCTGCGCGGATCGCCGCTCGTGGTTCGCCTCGCTTGAGAACCTGCCTGAGATCCCTGCAGCCGCAGGGAGCGTACGAACGGAGGGGGAAACCGATGCCGACCCGCTTGGGACTCGTGCAGCATGGCTGGCGAAGCGAGCAGCCCTGATCGCCTCGTCGACACGGGCGAATACGATGGCAGCAACGGCAATTGCCAAGCAGGCCGCCGATGCCTCGCCGGAGAAGGCGGAGCAGTCCGACCCTGAGCAGCCATGGCGGCGCGGCCGCGCGGGGACTTCCATCGGTCGCGCCGTGCACGCCGTGCTGCAGTCCATCGACCTTGCCACGGGCGAAGGGCTGGAAGGCGCGGCCGGCGCGCAGTCCGTCGCCGAAGGCATTCCCGAACGGCGCGATGAAATCGTTGAACTGGCGCGCACGGCACTCGCATCAAAATCGGTGCGGGCCGCCGTCGCATCTGGGCGTTTCTGGCGTGAACTCTACGTTGCGACCGACGTCGGTGGCACCGTCGTTGAGGGATTCATTGACCTTCTCTACGAGAGTCCCGAGGGCCTCGTCGTTGTCGACTACAAAACCGACGAAGCAGGGAACAACGAGCAGGTAGAGCTCGCGATGAAGCGCTACGAACTCCAGGGGGCGGCCTACGCGCTTGCGCTTGAGACGGCTATGCCCGGCCGGAAAGTAGCAGCGTGCACGTTCGTGTTCGTCCGTCCCAGTCGCGAAGAGCGGGTGGCGAACCTCGCGGCGGCGATGCTGCGGGTCCGAGAATTGCTTCGGGAAGCGGCTACCCCGGCGGCTGCGTTCGCTTGAGCATTTGGGCGACGATCGGGCTGGGCTTCGGTGGGTGCCAGGTCTTGTAGGCCACGTCCAGGGGCACCGGCCATTCATCCCCAACATCGAGCCGGTAGCCGGGCTCGCCCGCCTCGTTCAGCGCCTGGATGGCGGCTCGGCTGACCTTCAGCATTAATGCGTCGTTATGTGGCGTTCCGAAGCTGTGCCCGAACGGAAACTCCACGCCCACCACCCGCGAGAGGCGGTACTTCTGCGCCAGGTCCGGCATCATCGTCACGGTTACGGTGGGAATGCCCAGACCTTCGATCACACGCGCCAACACGGGCACGTTTCTGCAGCAGTCCGGTCAGGCAGGTGCCAGGAGCAGCACATCAACAGCCTGTTCCTTCAGCCGAACCACCAACTCGGGCCCCTGGACGGTTCGCCACTCCTCAAGCCGACGGTCCTGGTAGCCCATGAACGAGTATGCGTCGTCCGCCAGCTTTCCGATTCTGCCCTCCCCCTCAAGCGCCTTGAATGCGCGAAACGGCAGTACCACGTCGATGTCTTCGAGCAGGTCGGTGTGGTTGATGTGGAGATGCGAACAGCCGATCTGCTCCTGCCGCACATCCCTCGGAATCACCCGGTAAGTCGGGTCGCCCCAGGTCGGTTCGCGCCACTCGCGCTCCTCGTCGAACCCTTGCTGGCTGTCCTTGAGGAAGACACCCGCCGAAGTCATGAGCGCGATCGTGCACCGCTCAACCGGCTTCGGAAGTGGCGCCCAGACGGGTGGTTCATCGATTGCCGCCATCGACTCGTACAGAGCGCGCATTGATCGAGGGAGGTACTTGTAACTGTCAACGGGCATCGGAAACACCTCGCCGCCATTCTATGACGACCGAGCCGAGTTTACTCAAGGCCGAAGATCACGCCCGGGTTGAGCACACCCTTTGGGTCGAATGCGCGCTTGATCGCACGCATGGTCGCAATGTCCGTTGCTGAACGGGTGAGCTCCAGCCAGCGGGTCTTTGCGACGCCGATGCCGTGTTCGGCGCTGATGCTCCCACCGAGTTCGGCAGCGAGGCGCAGAACGGCGTCCGTGGCCCGGTCGTCATCAGGGGCGAGCCCCAGCACATTCACGTGCAGGTTTCCGTCTGCCACGTGCCCAAAGACGACGCATCGTGCCTCAGCGGCCCGTTCCGACACCGTCCCCCGGACGCGGCGCTCGAACTCGGCAAGACGGGGGAGCGGCAGAGACACATCCAGCTTGTGCGGTACACCCTCCGCGTTGATCGACTCTGTGTGCCGTTCGCGGTAGGCCCAGAGCCGGTCACGCTGCGGCCGGTCCGTGGCGATCGCGCTCTCCAGAAAACCTCCCGCGGCGTCCACGGCGCCCACGAGTTCAGCCAGCGGGTCGTTCCGGGATGCGCATTCCAGGAGCAGGTAGGCCGGGAAGGGCGTGGCGAACGGGAGAGGCAAACCGGTGTGCGTGCAGACCAGTTCAACACCGTCGGCGAAGAAGACCTCGGCGGCCTCAAGGGAGGGCGCCCCCCCGCGCACGGCCGCGATGATGGCGAGCGCTGCTTCCACGCCGTCAACAGCGAGCAGGGCCACCGCCCGTTGCGTGAATTGGGGCACGAGCCGCAGCCGCGTCCGCGCGACGACCGCGAGGGTGCCCTCGCTGCCCGCCAGCAGGCCCGGAAGGTCATAGCCCGTGTTGTCTTTCGCCAGGCCAGGCATGCGGCTGAGAATCGCTCCGTCCGCCTTGACGGCCTCGATCCCGCCAACCTGCCAGCGCATTGCGCCGTAGCGCATCACGCGGATACCGCCCGCATTCGTGGCGATCATCCCCCCGATCGTTGCGCTGTCGCGCGAGGCAAGATCCACGCCGAAGTTCCAGCCAGCAGCGCGGACATGCTGCTGCAAGCGACCAAGAGTAACCCCGGCCATGACGGTGACCTCACCGCCTGTCACGTCCACTGGCCCGATCTCTGTGAGTTGGGAGGTGCTGAGCACCA
>JBDTVB010000057.1:0-8340 GCA_040007415.1 Anaerolineaceae bacterium | reverse complement strand
TCGCGGGGCCGCCCCCGGCGACGTAGGATTCGCGCACGATAGCGAACCGGGGGAAGAACCATGCAACGAACTGCGATTGAGAAGGCGGCCAGGCTCGCCGACCTTGAGTTGGCGCCCGAAACGGATGTCACAATCGAAGGGGATGATCCCGTCCTGCCATCGCCGTTCCACCTCGGCGAGGGTGCAGCGACGGCCCTCGCTCTTGTCGGGCAGGAGTCGAACCTGATCTGGCAGGTGCGCGGCGGCAACTCGCAGGCTCTCTCCGTGAACGTGCGTCACGCCGCTGCGTCGCTGCACAGCTACATGCTCCTTGACGTCGCGGGCGAAGTGGCTGTGCCGCCCCGCACTCCACCCTCGGTGACCGCAATCTACGAATGCGGAGATCGGCGTTTCATCCACCTGCACGGCAGCTTCACCCACACCGCAGGCATCCTCGCCGAGCTGGGTCTCTCGGAGGGCGCATCTGCGGAGGAGATCGCTGCGGCAACCCTCAAGCGAGGAGCGTTCGAACTGGAAGACGCGCTTGCGGCGAAAGGGCTCTGCTGCGCCGTCTGCCGGACGGCGGAGGAGTGGGCGGTCCACCCCCAGGGCGCGTTGCTTGCGACCAAGCCCGTGGTCGAAGTGACGAGGATTGGCGACGGTCCGCGCGTGCCGCTGACCGCCGCCGACCGGCCGCTCAGTGGAATCCGCGTCCTCGATCTGACGCGCGTGCTTGCCGGACCAACCTGCGCCCGTACGCTCGCCGAACACGGCGCTGACGTGTTGCACATCGCCGCGCGCCATCTGCCCACGATCGACCGTTTCGAAATGGATACCGGCCACGGCAAGCGCCAGGCGTACCTGGATCTCAACGTGCCCACCGAGGCTGACACCCTGCGCGAACTGGTGCGGGGCGCAGACATCTTCTCGCAGGGCTTCCAGCACCGATCGCTGGAGCGGCGTGGGTTTGGGGCGGAGCAGCTCGCCGCGATTCGCCCGGGAATCATCTACGTCTCCGAAAATGCGTTTGGCCACGAAGGGCCGTGGCTGGAACGGCCAGGATGGGAGCAGCTGGCCCAGGCCACCAGCGGCGTGGCCGTGGCCCAGGGCGGGGAGGGCCGGCCGGTGCTCGCGCCGGCTGCGATGAACGACTACACCACGGGCTACTTCGCCGCCATGGGTGCGATGATGGCTCTGCGGCGGCGGGCGGAAGAGGGCGGCTCCTGGCTCGTGCGCGTCTCCCTTTCGCAGACCAGCATGTGGTACTACCGGCTGGGCCTGGACCTCGATCGCAACGCCGCCACCGGGCTCGGCGACGTGGCCGCCTTCATGGAGGAGCGCGACACCCCATACGGGCGGATGAAGCACCTCGGACCGCCGCTGCGCATGTCCGAGACAAACCCGCACTGGGCGCTCCCCTCCGCACCGCTCGGCAGCGGCGAGCCGGTCTGGGCTCTCACACCGTGAGCACCGTCTTCGAGACTACCCCCGGTGCCCCCGCATGACGACGACGCTGTTCGAAAGCCAGCGGAAAGCAATCATAGGTCATCTCGCAGCGGGTATTGGATGCGCCCCGGCAGACTTCACAACCGACAGATTGACGATTGTGGACCGGCCAGAGTCCTCGTCCTGGTACACGGTTCTAGCAGTCACGTTTGGCGTTGGGACCGTCCTCAGCGTCGATCCGCTCGACCGCCGCCTCGTACAGGCCCACGCGCCGACGCCTGCTTATCGTTCGTTCTATCCGGTGCTGATGCAGAAGGTCGCCAAGGAATTCGGACTCAAGGACGAACCGCTTGGCTACCAGGTGCCCGCCATCTGCTGGGGCCCTGAGCCAGGCGCTACCGCCAGAGCAGCTTCCAGACGGCATCTCCGCTCAAGTCGTAGATAACAGTTGGATGCGGTCAGAAATGGTGCGCTCCCGCTGGGAGAACGGCCTCGGCGAAACTGGAAGGGACGGGCGTGAACTCCGAAACAAGTACGGCGTGGTTATCGCCGACCGAAACGGCGAACCCGTTGCGATCGCAGGCGTCTTCGATACCTTCGGGATGTCCGAGATCGGTGTGGACAACGGACCGCCCTCGCCAGCGGCTTCGTCCCGGTCTATTCCGACGCTGCGGTAGCGGTGCCCGTACCCGGCCCTACCGAACCGTAATCGCTGCGTTCGAAATCACGGGCGTGCCCCGCTCCTTGGTCTTCGCATCGATGAACAGCGTGGCGCCGTCTCTCCAGATGCTGGTGACGATCGTTTCGCCCGGGAAGACCACACCGGTAAAGCGTGCCTGGTACCGGGCCACGCTTGCTGTATCGCCGCCGAGTGCTGCATCCACCACCGCTTTGCAGACGATCCCGTAAGAGCAAAGGCCGTGCAGGATCGGCATATCGAAGCCGCCCATCTTGGCAAATTCGGGGTCGGCGTGCAGCGGGTTCTTGTCGCCGGAGAGCCGGTAGAGCAGGGCCTGCTGGGGGAGCGTTTTCGATTCGACGACGTGGTCAGGCGCGCGACCCGGTGCAGCGTTGCCCGCTGCTGGGCCGCTGTCGCCGCCAAACCCGCCTTCGCCGCGGAGGAAGAGAGAGAAGCGATTGATGAAGAGCGGCTCCGCGTGGCCCTTGAGGCGCGTCTCCATCTCGAGCACGACAAGCGCCGCCTTGCCCTTGTCGAAGATACCAGCCACCTTGCCGGCACTCTCAACTTCGCCCTCGGTGGGGATGGGCCCGAGGATTTCGAGGTCCTGTTCGCCGTGCAGCAGCATCATCGGGTTGAACGACAGGCCGGGCACCGTGCCCAGGCCGCCCATGGCGCCAAATGCCGGCACCACGCCGAAACTTGGGAGCACCTTCAGGTTCTTTTCATACGTGTACGCCAGTTCGTTCGCGTCCGTCTGCGGGACGCCCGCGCCGACGCCGAGAGCGTAGAGGATGACGCGGTCGCGGTTCCACGAGAATGGACTACCGGCGATCGGCGCGCCGAGGGCTTTAGAAGGATCGATGGGCATGCTGAAGCTCCGCTGAATGATGCCACCAGCGTAGGACATTTCAACGTTTGGAGAGCGAGAAAGGCTACTTCTCGCTGATGCCGTAGAGGCCGACAGCCACACCAAGAAGCGTGAGCCCGATAAGCGAAGCGATGGCGAGCCAGGAGACAAGATCCATCAGCCAATTATGCCAAAGTGCAACGCCAGGGGCGAGTCGCCTCGGGTGGGGCTGCCTAGAAGCCGAGGGTCGGATGAGGTCTTTCGGGGCCGAACGCCTCAGAGCTCAGCTGGCCAAACTCGCCGGCCAGGCTCCCCAGCATTGCCGCAGCCAGCTGGTCATCGCCTTCCCATTTGAGCGGAATGGCCACGATGGTAACTGGCTCAGGTTCGGGATCGGCGGCCGGTTCCGGTTGCGGAGCGGGGGCTATTGGCGCCACCACGGGCGCCGTAGGCGGGGCACTGACGACCATCGGATGAGGTACGGGCGCAGGCGAAGCGGTTGCTGCCGCCACGACTGGGACGGGCGGCGGCGCTGCTGCTTCGACAGTGGCGTCACCATTGCCGAAGTCGGTCGCCCAGTACCAGCCGTAGGTGGATCCCGCGGCGAACTGGCGGGCGATGCCGATCAGCCGGAACTCCGGAGACAACATGACTGCGTTGTGACTTGGCGAGCTTTTTAGCAGCTCGAATGCGGCACTGGCGGAACCCCGCTCGGTACCTGCCGCAAGGTTCTCTCCGCCGTAGGTTGGATTGCCGCAGTCACCGAGGCGTGTCCACGGGTCCCGGCCGAGTGAATCGGTGTGACTGAAATAGCCCTTCGTCGCCATGTCGTTGACCATCCAGGCCGAGGCGCGGTTCAGGCCTGTGGAAATCGCCAACGTCCCCAGCCCGTGCTGGACACGGTAAGCGTTTGTCAGCCCAAGGAACGCCTGCTCCTCACCGTCCAGGCTTGCATCGCCGCCAGAGCAGTTAGAGAGTGCCCGGGCTGGCTGGCTTGCACCAAGCGCGAACGTAGCGGCGAAGGCCAGGGCGACAAGAGGGAGAAGAGTGAGACGTTTCAGAGGGCTGTTCCTACGCTGGACTGGCTCAATCCAACGTAGGCAGTGTTAGAAATCTGTTAGAGCGCTTTGGCCGCGACTTTTGCAACGTCTCTGTAAATTTTGGACGAAATGGGGGGCGAAACGCCTACGTACGGCAGCTGAATCCCCTACGTCCCCAAGCACTTTCCCTGACTCGCGTCACGACCGTGCAGGACCGGTGCAGCGCGCTGCTTAGCGCTTTTTGCCGAGGAAGACGGCCTGCATTGGGCCACCATGGACACCTCGGGCCTTGACCTTCTGCGTCTCTGCGTGGAAGCCTGCCGCGCCCAGGCGGCGCTCAAATGGCGGATCCGTCCGTACAGCCCAGATCGCCAGCACCCCCCGCACCTTGAGCGCGCGGGCGATCGCTGCAAGTCCATTGCCGGTGTACAACCACCCGTTGGAGTTCTGGGTCCACGAGTCGGGCCCGTTGTCCACGTCCAGCAGGATCACGTCATAGCGGTTCGGTGGGCTCAGGCGAATCACGTCGCGCACATCGCGCACGTCCACGGTAGTCCGGGGGTCTTCCAGCGGGCGCCCGGCGAGGTCAGCGAGGACTCCGCGATTCCAGTCCACCACCTGCTGCAGCAGTTCGGCGACCACCACCTCGCCATCGTGGGGGAGAAGGTCCAGGGCGGCACGCAGGGTGTAGCCCATGCCCAAGCCACCGACAAGCACGCGCTTCTTCTTGCGTCCTTCGCCTAAGGCCAGGGAGGCCAGCGCCTCTTCGGAACCGTGCATCCGGCTGACCATCAGGTCGTAGCCGTCGGCGGCGATGACGTACTCCCCATCGTGGCTGCGCAACGTCAGCTTGGAACCGTCAGGTAGTTCGGCTTGGTCCAGGGTTACCCACGGCTTCACACCATTCAGGATGGGGAAGGCACGTCTATCATGCGAATCGAATCCTCGGAAGCGGGCAGCCGGTTCGTTACGCCGCTGCGCTCCGGTTCATGCGGGAAAGCGCCGCTTTCATCTTCGAACCGACACTCCCACGCTCCCGGGGGAGCGCTTCGCCCCGCACTACTGACCGGCGGTCGATGCGGTCTGGCGAGACTTCGATCCGCCGCGCCATTGCCAGAATACTCTGGCTCGCGGGCGAAGTTGGGTTCGCCATTACGGCGGGCTTCCCGACCTGCGACGCTTTGCGGATAGCCGGGTCGAAGGGGATCTTCCAGATTGAGTCGCGCTTCAGGCTGGGGACAAGATCGATCATGTTGATCCCCGTGTCTGCGGAGGTGCAGTTCGCCACGATCAACGCGCGCTCACCGGCAGCGCCCTCTTCAAGGAGGACGTCCAGCAGGAGCGCCGTGTTCTTCACGCTGGACATCTCGAGGCTCGTCACAATGAGGATGTTGTCTGCGAGGTCCATCGCCGTTGCCACAGCATCGTTAAACGCGCCTGGGGTATCGAGGATGACGTAATCGTAAAGGGCGGCCGCAGTTTCCACGAGTGCTTCGAGCTGTTCGGGCGTTACCTTCAGCCATTCGCCAACGCGTGCCGGCGCGCCGAGCACGAATGCCCCCGAAGGGTGCTCCACAACGCTGCTCCTGAACTCATCACGGTCCGTCTCCGAAAGGTAACGCGCCGCTTGAGCGGTCGTGGTGTCGCTACTCAAGTCCATGGCCAGACCAACATCACCAAAAGACATGTCGAAATCGACGATGAGCACCTGGTTAGCAGAGTTCTGAGCGAGCGCCGCGGCCAGATTTACCGAGATCGCGGTCTTGCCGACGCCCCCCTTTTGGCCGACGACGGCAATAACCCGGCCCGTGCCGCGCGCCAGGCCAGGTTTCGGGGCGGTGGAAGCTCCGAGCGTACCCAAGACCTTGGCAATCTCTGCCGGACGCAGCGGTGCTTCGACGAGGAACTTGGCACCCGCACGGACCGCCTGCTGGAACACGCTTGTCGCGGTTGATGTGGAGACCGCGACGATGGGCGTGCCGGGCAGGCGAGTGCTCAGGTAATCGATGGCACGGATCGCCCGGGGGAACGGGTCTTCGAGCGTGACGAAGACCAGGCTCGGATCGTCGGTTACAACTTTCCCAAAGTCCCGGACGCTTGAACCGCAGCTCAGGGTCACAGCGACTCCCGCCTGCGCGAGAGCGCGCGTCAGCGCTCCGCGGGAATCCGGATTGTCATCAACTACAACTGCCGTCAGTGCGTTTTCCAAGTAGACCTCTCGGTTTTCCGCCCAGTCTCTTGGTGGTAATCGGCTGCCAACGGTCTCTTCGGTAGCGCGGCCGGCCACAACCCAATGTGGCCTAACCCTGCGCCAGGCCGACAGCGGCCGCCAGTGCCCGCGCGCCGAATCCCGAGATGACGCCCAGGCAGGCTGCGCTCAGCGGCGAAAACGTCTCGCCGTCCCAGGCCGTGCTTCGCACTTCGATGCATATCCCCTGGCGGTCTCGCACAGCCGCCGCGACGGCCTCGAGCGATTCCTCGTCCACATCGTCGCTCCAAATGACCGCCGGGTTCGCAGTCGCGCGCAGCGTCACTACCAGGTCCAGGGCGTTCCCGTAGGTCAACGTCACCGTGCCAGGGATGTGGCCGATTTCGAGAAGACGCGTTGCCGGGACCAGCAATGCAACATCCATTAGAGCTGCGGCCCCGTTGCGTAGAGAGGCGCATCGCCCGTCACCCCTGCCCGATAGAGCGCGTCGATCTCGTCACCGCTAAGCCGAAGGAGGTCACGGAAGACTTCGGTATTGTGCTGGCCGAACAGAGGGGCGGCCATCCTGATCTCGGCCGGAGTCGCCTCGAATCGCCACGCGAATCCGGGTTGCTGGAAGGTACCGGCCACCGGATGACGCACCGCCTGGAAGAAACCACGGTCGTTCAGGTGGTTGTCCGTGAAGATCTCCCAGTTCGCCATCACCGGGGTCGCAGGTATCCCCTCGGATTGAAGCACGTCGGCGGCGGAGTTGTGATCGAGGCCCGCGCACCACGCTTCGAGCGCGCGCCGTAGTTCGTGCTTAACCGTCGAAGCCGCGTGAACGGCGAAGCGGAGACGGTCAAGGTCGTCCGTACCCTCGCGACAGGTCACCGCCAGCCAGCAGTCCTTTCCCGCGGTGGGTACAACGGCCTGGAACGTGTGCTGGCCCCACTGGTCGCCTTGCGGCTCCGCTACCTTGCCTTGCACGGTGTATTCCAGGAACTGCTGCGCGAAAAACGGTCCAACGGCCTCGAGCAGCGCCATATCGATCCACTGCCCGCGGCCGGTCCGCCTACAGGCGTGCAGGGCGGCCAGCAGCGCGACCGCCCCGTGGTTGCCGGTCACCGGGTCAGCGTAGTAGCTGCCGGTGCCGAACCGATCGCCGGGGCCGTAGCCGAGCAGGCTTGCAAGTCCACTTGTCGTTTCGATGTTGCTGCCGTAGGCGGAGTAGTTGCGCTCCGGTCCGGTGGACCCGAACCCGGACATCGAACACATGACCAGGCGGGGGTTCGCGGTGCTCAGCTGTGCGTACCCAAGTCCCAACTGGTCCATCACCCTGGCGGCGTTGTTTTCGAGTACGCAGTCCGCCTCCGCGACCAGTTTCAAGAAGACTTCCTTGCCGGCGGGTTTCGAAAGGTCAAGGGCGATCGCCCGTTTGTTGCGGTTGAGCTTGTTGAAGTAGCCGCTTCGGTGAAAGTGGCCGGGCCACGTCACGTCGTCACCCACGTAGATCAATGCGCGGGTGGCCGGCTTCGTCTGCAATTCGATCTTGATGACGTCGGCGCCAAGGTCGGCAAAGTGCCGTCCGCCAATCGGCCCAGCCCAGTTCGCGGTGACCTCAACCACGCGCAATCCGCCGAGGGCACCCTTCGGGGGTTGCCGCCGCGGCCCGGAGTTGACGGCCGTCACCCCGGCGTTCGCCCACCTGAAGTCTTTCCCCAGCACCGCATCCGTGTGCTCGCCGAGCCTGGGTGCTGGCATGCGTTGTTCGCATGGCGTCTCGCCCAGGCGGTACGGGAAGCCCGGCGCCTCGAACTGCTCGCCCCCGACTTCCACCGTGCCGAACCAATCACGCGATGCGAGTTGGGCGTTCGTAGCCACGTCAGCCATGGTGTTCACCGGCGAGACCGCGATTCGCAGTTCCTGGGCGGCGTGGTAGATCTCCTGGCGCGTGCGCGTCGCCGCCCACTCGCTCAGGGCCGCGAACACTTCGGGGAAACGGGCCATCCAGTTCATTGGCTGGAGCAGATCGTCGTCCTCCAGCAGGTCGAATCGTTCCATGAGTACGAAGAGGTTGGAGTAGGGCGCGAGGTTAAACATGTAGACGTGCCCATCGAGGCACTTTGCATAGATTGCGCCGGTGCGGCGCTGCACC
>JBDTVB010000056.1:0-8444 GCA_040007415.1 Anaerolineaceae bacterium | reverse complement strand
CGGGCAAGAGTACGACGATTCGGCTCCTCCTCGATCTGATCCGGCCAACATCCGGGAGTGCCGCTGTATTCGGCTACGACTGCCAGCGCCAATCGTTGGAGGTACGCGCGCTGACGGGCTACCTCGCAGGCGATCTGCGGCTCTATTCGGCCCTTACCGGCCTGCAGATGGTGCATTTCATCGCGAACCTGCGGCGTGGCCCGCTCGATCAGGCGTACCTTGCCCGTCTTACCGATGCGCTCGACCTCGATCTCGCGAGGAAGGTGGGCGGCTACTCCAAGGGCAATCGTCAGAAACTCGGGGTGATTCTGGCATTGCTCGGTCGCCCAAAGTTCCTGCTCCTGGACGAGCCCACATCCGGACTCGATCCGATCATGCAGCACGTCACATGGGAACTCTTGAACGAGTCCGCACGGGAAGGCTCCACGGTCTTCTTCTCGTCCCACGTGATGAGTGAAGTCGAGGCGACGTGCGAGCGGGTGGGGATCCTGCGCCAGGGGCGGCTGGTAGCGGTTGAGCCCGTAGCGGCGCTCAAGGAACGCGCAATTCGCCGCATTGAAGTGAGCTTCGGTGGCACCCCGCCCGCCGCGGACGAGATCCGCCTGCCCGGTGTTCGCGAGGTCACCCGCATGGGCCCGATGGTGCACTTCGAAGCCACCGGCGACGTGAACGAGTTCGTCAAACGGTTGGCCACCTATCACGTCCTCGATCTGAAGACGGAGCAGCCCGGTCTCGAAGACATCCTCCTCACTTACTACCAGGACGACGTCACCGCATGAGCCGTTTCCCGGTGTTCACCAAGACGATCCGCGACCAGCGCATCGCGGTGCTCGCCTGGAGCATCGCCCTGGTCGCGCTCGGCTACGTTCACGTGCTCATGTACCCCGAGTACCGCGACGCTTCTTCTGCCCTGAGCCAGACCGCTTACTACCAGGCGCTCGCCGGGGAGGCTGGCGGCATTGGCACCCCGGGCGGGTACATCGTCGCCGAGTACTTCACCGGTGCCCCGATCATGGTGCTGATCTTCGCGATCATCGCAGGCACGGGAGCGGTCGCCGCCGAAGAAGCCGCCGGCACGCTGGATCTCGCCTTAGCCCAGCCGATTCGCCGCACTCGCTTGCTGCTGGAGAAGGCGACCGCCTTATCGCTCGTTGCAGTTCTCGTTTCGATGGCGAGTCTGCCGGGCTTGCTCCTCGGGAAGCTCTTCGTGGATTTCGACCTCAGTTCGCTCAGGCTCGCTGAAGCCTGCCTCAATATTGCCCCGATCACCCTCCTCTACCTCGCATTTGCGATCCTGGGGAGCGCCGCCATCCCTAGCCGGACCTGGGCCACGGTGGTGACGATCGGCGCGGCCATTGCCGGGTTCTTCCTCGAAACTTTCGGCACGTTCGTCAGCGCGCTCGACCAGGTGCGGAAGTTCTCCCCGTTCTACTGGACGAACTATGGCCGGGTGGTTGCCCATGGCACCGATTGGTTCCGCGATGCGGCGTTTGTCGCCGTCGCTGTGGCGACCCTCGTCGTGGCGTGCGTCGTCTTTGAGCGTCGCGATGTTTCGTCTGGGACGCGTGCTTGGCCGTTGGCGAGCATGCTTCGCCGTTCTCGCCGGTCATCGCGCGCGGAAACGCAAGCTCCCGCATCGGCGGCTCGTCTGCCGATCCTCCGCAAGACGCTGCGCGACCAGCGGCCGGCGCTGCTGGCGTGGAGTACGGCGATCCTGCTGCTCGCGTTTGTCCAGGTCGTGATCTATCCACAGTTCCGTGACGCGTTCGAGGCCTTCGACGCCGCCGGCAGCTTTGCGCCCTTAGCCGGAGCCGCCGGCAGTGTCAGCTCCCCGGCCGGTTACCTGGCGCTTGAGTTCTTTTCGTACATTCCCTTGCTGATCCTTATTGCCGTGGTCATCGCTGGGACTGGCGTTGTTGCAGGAGATGAGTCCGCCGGGACACTCGACCTGGTGCTCTCCCAACCCATTCCTCGCTGGCGCGTGGTAGCTGAAAAGTCGGCCGCGCTCGTGCTCGTGCTGCTTGGGATGGTGGCTGTCAGCATCCCAGGCCTCGTTGCAGGCAAGCTGCTTGTCGATTTTGACCTCGGCGTCACAAAGCTGGTAGCAGCGGCGGTCTTCATGGTGCCCCTCGCCCTGCTCTATCTCTCGTTGGCGATCTTCGGCAGTGCAGCCGTTCCCAGCAGAACTGCCGGGACTGTCTTCGTGGTCGGCGCAGCCATCGCCGGCTACTTCCTCAACACCCTGGGGGCGTTCGTCGATTCGCTCGATCAGGCGCGGAAGCTCTCACCCTTCTACTGGGCCGATTTCTCCTCCGTGATGGTGAACGGCTTCGACTGGCGTACGACGATAGTGTTTGTTGCGATCTCCGCCGCGTTCTTCGCTGGCGCAGCACTTGTGTTCGAAAGGCGCGACGTGTCAGCGGTAGGCGCTTCATGGCCAAAGCTGCGACGCAGCCGGCGTCGTTGATGTTGCATGCCGCCTTCCCGAAACACCGGATGCGACTGGGCCGCAGCGGAATAGAGGGCACTCAATATCGTCCGCCCCAGGGAGTATGCTGTGTTGCAATTGCGCGGGGCGAACGGGCGTGATGGAGAGTGTTCATTATGGGCGAAAAAGAGACTTCGGCGGAACGCGCGGTCGGCGCCGGTCAGGTGTTTGAGATCGTGAAACGTGAAGTCAGCCCCGTAGAGGGAGCGGCTGCGACAGCACGCGCGAGCTCGGTCCATTCCTCGAAATCGCACACCTCCGACTGACGAGCTAGCGAAGATGACCCCACCGCGTTGAATCCCCCCAGACGCCGGCGCTCTCTCTGGGCCTCAAGCGTCGTCTGTGAGGCTCACGTAGAGCTCTTCTTCCTGGGCGATGTTCAGGCGCAGCACCGCGTGCAGGGCGTAAAGAACCCGCCGCACATCGACGAGGTCTTCCGCATCGAGCGCCGGCAGGCCGCCGTCCAACTCTTCGAGCAGCCGGTCGAAGCCCCGTGCGAGGTGGAAGATCTCCTGGTGCGTCCGGCTCATTGCCGCCAGCGGGTCATCGCCCTGCAGTCCTCGTGCGATCTGGGGGTACAACGTTCGTTCATCCTCCTGCTCGTGCGGGAGCAGCGTGGTATGCAGATCCTCCTGCACGCTTCGCAGCTGGGACGCCATCGTCTCTCCCTCGAGCTCTCCAAGGAGGTCGGCGGCGCGCTTCAGGCCGTCCACGGTCGGCAGCAGCGCCGCATGGTGGGTCCGAAGCTGCGCGAGCGACTCTCGCGGGATTCGCTTCCCGCTCAGTGATGGCTGCCACGCGAGCACGCGCAACGCGTTGAGGATGGCAACGGCATCGATTCCCTCCTGGAGAATCGCCCCCGCGATCGGAGGCAGAAAGCCCGCCATCGCCGCGACCATCGCCACGAGTGACAGGCCCATTCCCAGGAGGATGCTCTGGATGGCGATGGATCGGGATCGGCGGGCGATCTGGATTGCGTCCACCAGGCGGTCTAAACGGTCCACGATGAGGACGACATCTGCCGCTTCGGAGGACGAGGTGGCGCCGCGTGCGCCCATCGCTATCCCCACATCCGCTGCGGCCAGCGCTGGGGCGTCATTGATCCCGTCTCCGACCATCACGGTCACGCGTGTCCGCTGGGACTCTGCGACCGCCTCCACCTTCTCAGCGGGGGAGAGACCAGACAGCACCCTGTCCACTCCGATTGCGGCCCCCACGGCCTCTGCTATCTCTACATGATCGCCCGTCAGCATCCGCGTCTCGAGAATGCCGAGCCGCTTGATCGCTCGGATGGTGCGTGCGGCTTCCGGGCGGATGGCATCCTCAAGCTGAACTGCCCCGGTGAGCAGGCCATCCACCGATAGGTAGCTCACGGAGCCGCCGTCACGAGTGGCACGGCGGTGCATGCGGGTTTGTGCTGGAGTTGCGGATTCTCCTCGAACCCACGCAAAGCTGCCGAGCCGGGTCGCCCGTCCTTCGACCACCCCTTCCACCCCGAGTCCCGGGTGCTCTTCCACCCGTTCCGGCATCGAGAGCGCGAGCCCGCGCTCGGCGGCCGCCCGCAACAGGGCGGTTGCCAGGACATGGGACGACATCTGTTCGAGTGAGGCTGCGACCCGTAGGACCTCGTTCTCGTTGACTGCCGGATCGAATCCCAGCACCCGTCCCAGCCGGGGTGCGCCCATCGTGAGCGTGCCCGTCTTGTCGAAGTACAGAGCCTCCGCTCGCGCGAGCGTCTCCAGTGCCGCTCCACCTTTTACGACGATGCCGCGGCTGGCAGCACGTGAGACACCCGAGATGATCGCGACCGGGGCCGCCAGCAAGAGCGGGCAAGGGGTGGCAACCACGAGCACCGCGAGGGCACGCACAGGGTCTCCCGAGAGCGCCCATCCAAGCCCAGCCATCGCGAGTGTCAGCGGGACGAACAGGGCGGCGTAGCGATCGGCGAGCCGAACGAGTGGCGCCTTGGAGCGCTGAGCCTGGGTGACAAGGCGGATGATCCCCGCGTAGGTGCTCTCGCTCGCGGTGGTTGTTGCTCGCACCTGGAATGGAGCGCCAGCGTTGACGGACCCGCTGCGAACGAGGTCGCCGATCGGCCGCTCCACCAACCGTGACTCCCCGGTCAGCGCTGACTCATCGAGGGTCGCAGTTCCGCCGCCCACAATCCCGTCCACCGGGACCGCGTCCCCGCCCAGGATCGCAAGCAGATCCCCCGTCCGAACGTCGTCGATCGGGACGGTCTCGACGCCACCAGCGGCGATCCGGTGGGCGCTGCGCGGTGCCCGGGCGAGGAGGGACGAGAGCGCACGTTCAGCACGAGCTGCCGCAAACTCCTCCAGCGCACGACCGGTCGCGAGCATGACGCCGACAACCGCCGCCGCGAGGTACTCACCAAGCAGCAGGGCACCGGCAACCGCGAGCACGGCGACGACATCAACCCCTGGCTTGCGCTGCCGTGCAGATGTCCACAACGCTCCGACCGCTGGCACCAGACCGATGCCGGCAGCCACGAACCATGCGCCGGCCGCGGGCGACGAGTGGCCGGCTAACGCCAAGGCGCCCCCGGTTGCAGTTGCGACTAGCGTGAGCCCCAGCAGGCTGAAGGTCGGATTCTTGAGGTATCTCACAAGTCGCATTCGTCCACCACGAGTTTCCGGCACCAGCCCACCCTATGGTGGATGTCTGGCACTCAACTAGGGTCAGTAGTGCCAGATTCACGGCCCCAAGCGGCCGCCTGAAGGCGCGGCTCAACGCCCGCGAGCAACGCCGAGCCAGCGGTAGCCTCTGTTCGAAACCCTTGAACCTCGATGTTGAACGGGCGCATGCTCCGGTCGCTCCATGATCGACCCGGTTACAGCAGTCAGGAGCAGGCACTGGCGCCACACCTCGGGGCCAATCGGTCCCAGTTGCCGCGCCCTGCGGACGAGACTTTTGGACGTGAGTCGTTGAACATGGGAGTTGGCCGATCGCTTTGCCAGAGGCGGGTGGGAAGCGGTGTGGCACGTGAATTTGGGGGGCGAGCCATGAGTCTCAGCCTGGAGTTCGACGGTGGGGCTGGCACGGTCACGGGGTCGCGTCTTCTTGTCGAGGACGGCGAGAGCCGCATCCTCATTGACTGTGGCATGTTTCAGGGGCTGAAGGAGCTCCGTCTCCGCAACTGGGCGCCGCCCTCGTTCTCCCCCAAATCGATCGACGCGGTAGTCCTCACGCACGCCCACCTGGACCACTCCGGATACCTTCCGCGGCTGGCGCACCTCGGCTTTCGGGGCCCGATCTACTGCACGCCCGGAACCGCAGACCTGGCGCGAATCGTCCTGCTCGATGCGGCTCACATCCAGGAAGAGGATGCCGAACGGGCCAACCGCAAGCAGTACTCCAAGCACCACCCTGCCCTTCCTCTCTTCGATCATCGTGCCGCCGAACAGGCCATCGCCATGCTCGAACGCGTGCCGTTCGGGGCCGCTTTGCAGGCTGGCCCCGGTCTCAACGTGAGGTTCCATCGTTCAGGACACATCCTCGGCTCCGCGTTCGTTGAACTGAATGCCGAGTCAGCCGGCGCTCAGGGCCACACCATCGTATTCAGCGGTGATCTTGGTCGCCCGCACATGCCGCTCCATCCTGATCCCGAGCCTCTGCCCGAATGTGACACCCTGGTGCTGGAGGCGACCTACGGCGCACGCAACCACGATAGGCGGCCATTGATCGGGCAGCTCGCTGAGGCTATTCGGCCGACCCTTGCTCGTGGCGGAATTGTGCTTGTGCCAGCGTTCGCCGTCGCTCGCGCCCAACTCGTCACCTGGCTGTTGCGGGAAGCGATGGATAACAACGAACTTCCGCGTGTGCCGCTCCACATCGATAGCCCGATGGCCACGGAAGTCACCGCCGTGTACGGCAAGTACGTGGGCACGCCTGAGCTTGACCCCGGAACCACTCCAGCCGGGGCGCAATCGCTCTTTCCGCGGGATGTCCAGCTGCACACCACGGTGGAGGAATCCCGCGCGCTCAACGCGCTGAAGGGGCCTCGCATCATCATCGCCTCCAGTGGCATGCTCACCGGTGGCCGCGTCCTTCATCACCTCGAACGGATCGCGCAGGGTCCAGAGAACCTGATACTGCTCGCCGGTTACCAGGCAGCCGGGACGCGCGGCAGGGCGCTCGCGGACGGCGCCAAGACGGTACGGGTGCACGGCCACGACGTTCCGGTGCGCTGCCATTTCGCATCGATCGAAGGTCTTTCAGCCCACGCTGACGCCGACGAACTGGTGGCCTGGGCCGGCGGCGGCGCTGGGCTCCCTCAGAACGTCTTCCTTGTTCACGGTGAAGAGGATGGCCTCACCGCGCTCCAGAAGCGGCTGCGGAGCGCCCGCACCACCGTCCACGTGCCTCGGTTGCGACAGCGGTTCGTCCTCGGGGAATCGTCCGGCCGCTGGCGTGAGGATGGCGCCGCCGAGCCCGCTGCGGGTGAGCCGCAAACGGGGTCTCCCCGAGGGCCGGAGCTGGGCAGGCGCTGGCGTTAGATCGCCCACGAAATTCCTGTTAGTTCGGGCCAACCGAGCCTACGTAAAGGGGCCTGTTGGCCGTGCGCAGGCCTGCTCGAAGGCGCCACTATGCTTCCATCCAGCGAGAGGAAGAGGAGCGCAAGATGAAAGAGCGAGCCCTATGTACCGCCCACCGTTGGCGAATCGCTGAACCTTCTGGCCCAACCAGTCCCGCGCGCTGCACCAAGTGCGGCCGGGAGAGGGTGTTCAAGAATTGGCTCCAGGAAGGCGACTTCCTGACGAGCGCCGAACAGCGGCTGGCGTCCTCAGCCGCCTGAGTACGGTCACAGACACAGGCTGCTTATGCCGATTCTCGGGGACCTATTCATCAATCAACGGGGTTCGGCGCGCGAAGGTGTCGAGAGCGACGCGCGGGCGGTACGTGGCCAGCAAGAACAGGGAGACGCGCATCTCGATTGGCTCGAGACGCGCGTCGAGCAGCAGCGCAAAGAAGTTGAGAAGATGCGCTGGTTCCGGTACAAGTAACGCCGGAACCAGCGCCCGCTGTTTCACACTGGCGCAAGGGGGAGAGTATGGAGGACTTCTTGTGGGGCCTCTTGAACGGAATTACGGCCTGGCCGCTCCTCCTGCTTCACGTCTTTGGGATCTGGGATCGGTATCCGGTGTTCAACATCGGGCGCGCTTCGGGCTGGTACGAATTCGGGTTCCTGCTCGGTGCTGGCTCCCCGGCTCTGGGCATTCTCTCCGGTAACCGCCGCCGCTCGGAGCGCTGAACCGGGTTCGTTCCCCTATGACTCGCTCGCTTCGTCCGCTGGCGGCCGGTTCGGGGCCAGCGAGTCCGCGAGTTGCACCCGGTCCAGTAGCTCACGCCGCGTGATCAGTCCCACCATCCGTCCGTCTTCGAGCACTGGCACCTGGTTGAGCCGCCGTTCACCGAGCAGTTGCAGGATCTCGAGCGCCGGCGTATCGACAGATACCGTGGCCACTTTCTCGCGGGGAGTCATGATGCGTTGGGCGGGAGTAGTGGGCCATTCGGCGCGGGCCACTCGCTGCACATCTGTCACCGTCAGGATGCCTAACACGGCACCGTCGTTCACCACCATGACGGCGCGTTCACCTTTCTCCACCATGTAGTGGTCGACCACCTCTTGGACGGCGATTCCGGGTGCCACGCTCACGAAATCCTGGTGCATGATGTCGCGGGACCGCAGCGGCCGAAGGATTGTGTCGAGCTGCAACTGAGACGATTCTCCCCGTGCAGCGTTCAACAAGAACCAGCCAATGAACCCAAACCAGATCCCGTTCACAAGGAACCCGCTAAGCGCGAAGACGACGCCCACACCCATGAGCCCATAGGCGAACATCTGTCCCACCCCGGCAGCCGTCTCAGTGGCTCTCCGGAGACTGTGACTGCGAGCCCAGAGGATCGATCGCAGCACGCGGCCGCCGTCCAACGG
>JBDTVB010000055.1:0-8451 GCA_040007415.1 Anaerolineaceae bacterium | reverse complement strand
ACTGGACGGCAGATAGATCACGGGACGTCCCGCTCTCTCGGCGGACCCGAGGACCGCGGCCTTGATCCGCGAGGTGACCCCCTCGACGTAGTCCGCGAAGTCCTTCAGCAGGACGCCAGCGCGCCAGAGGTGTCCGCGCATCCCGTCGGGGTAAACCAGGCTGCGAAGGGTGCCGCGCAGAACCAGTCGATCGAAGCCCGACAGAACCCCGATGACAGAGCCGGCGTGCTTCTGTATGAAGCTCTCCATGGCGCTCCCCTCCTCGTCCTCGTGAGTATCCAAAATAGCAATGCCCTTGCCGCCATGATTCCGAAATCCAAAGTGTTCGCGGTCAGTATCCTGGCAGACGACCAGGAGGCAGTCTCGAACGCATTTTCGAAATCCGGCCGCGAACCTGGCGCGACGCTTGGCGCCGACGTTCCGACACTCGCCTGGCACACGGGAAGTCCGATTGTCGCGGGCGCCATTGCCCACCTGGACTGTCACCTGGAGACTGCGATCCCTGGCGGAGACCACACGATCGTCGTGGGCAGAGTGGTTGGCGCCAGTTTTGATACGGCCAAGGAGCCACTCATCTACTTTCGGCGCCGTTATCGGAAGCTGGCGGAATGAGCCGGTTCCAGATGCAACCACTCATGCGGAACGCCTGCTGACTTTGCGCAATTCCGCACAAACACGGTAGTATCCGGACTCGGAGGGTCTGACCTGTGTCACCTGCGCTCGCGTTCCTCGGCATCTCCATTCTCGGCACCTGGGGCCTGGCTTCAATTGGGCTCATAGCGGGCGGCATTATCATGCTGTTCTTCCCCGGCGACCCAACGACGTCCTCCAGTAGCACCCTTGGCGGCATCGTACTGATCGCCGTCGGCGTGATGTCCGCTGGGCTCATGCAGCTCACGCTTGCACCGTTGCTCGGCCTTGATCCCCCGATCCCAACCCGTGCCAAGAACATCCTGCCGTTCGCCAGGCTGACAAAGTGGACGAAGGCCGGCAACATTCGTGATTTCCCGGACGGCACGCCCAAAGAAGTCCGCCTCCGCAGTCAGCGAGTCCTCATCATTCGCCAGGGAGACAACGTGGCAGCAACCACAGCTCTCTGCTCCCACGCACGCCTGCCACTGGCCGGCCTCCCTGGTTCGCCGATCAAGGCGGTCGCCATCCAGGATGGCTGCATCACCTGTCCGTTTCACGGCGCGAAGTACGACGTGGAGACCGGTAAGGTCGTACGCCAGCCCTTCGACAGCGCATTCAACAACGACCATCCGTTCCTCGGGAGGCTTCAGTCCAAGCTGTTCCGAGTGCTTTCATCTCCCCCTACGCCTCCGTTCGTCCCCAAGCCAAGCATGAAGTCCGAGGACATGCAGACATACCCGGTGAAGATTGAAGCCGGGGAAATCATGGTTGGCCTTCCGAAGTAGCGGATTCTTTTGCTGAACTACCGGCAGCGTCACTGATCGGGCATGCTTACGAGCGTGTCCGATTCTCTCTTAGCCTGGCGCGAGAAGTTCCCGATCCTTGCCACCAAGACCTACCTTATCAGCAATTCGCTCGGTGCCATGCCAGCCAGCGTCCGCGATTCCCTGATGGAGTACACGGACCTCTGGGCAACCGAGGGCGTAGTCGCCTGGGACACCTGGTTGCCTGAGGTGGCCAACGTCGCTGCGATCCTCGAAGACATCATCAACGCTCCGCGCGGCTCAATGACCATGTTCCAGAACGTCACGAACGCCCTGGCGGCCATCCTCTCCTGCCTCGAGATCGAAGAACCTCGCAACCGGATCGTCCACTGTGCCGGCGAATTCCCGACCGTCGAATACCTCCTGGACGCACAACGCCGCGTCGGCGCCGAAGTGGCGCGGGTCGGCGACGACCCCCTCGTGTTCCCGGCAGACTCGCTGCTCGCGGCCATCGATGAGCGGACATTGGTTGTTGTCCTCTCCCACGTGCTCTTTCGAACGGCCGAACTCATCGATCTGCGCCCGTTCGTGGAGAAGGCTCACAGCATGGGCGCGCTGGTCGTCCTCGACGCCTACCAATCGATGGGTGCCGTCCCGTTGGACGTCACGGCGCTGGGGGTCGACTTCCTCGTCGGTGGTTCGGTGAAGTGGCTCTGCGGAGGGCCCGGCGCGGGCTACCTGTACGCGCATCCGCGACTGCTTGAGAACCTCCACCCGCGAGACGCTGGTTGGTTCTCCCACGCGCGTCCATTTGGGTTCGAACCGCCACCAATTGAATACGCAGACGGCATTGCTCGCTTCACGGGCGGGACGCCGAACATCCCAGCGTACTACCAGGCCCGGGAAGGCTACAGAATCATTCGCGAGGTGGGGGTACCTGCCATCCGCGAGAAAGCCCGGCGCCAAACGCAGACCATCTTCGATGGCGCGATGCAGCGCGGGCTGACGGTGAACTCGCCCAGTCTGTTCGAACACCGAGGGAACCACGTCACCATCGACTTCCCCGGAGCAGAACAGGTCAAGGCCGAACTGATCCGCCGCAGCTTCGTGATCGACTATCGCCCCGGCGCGGGAATTCGAGTGGCGCCCCACTTCTACACGGACGACGCGGAGTGCGTCGCGATCCTCGAGGAGATCGACGCCATTCGGCGCAGCGGCTAGACCGTGCGTCTAGCCGTACTTAAAGAAGCCTCGGCCCGTCTTTCGCCCCAGGTGCCCGAGAGAGACAAGGCGCCGCAACAGCGTTGGCGCCTTGAAGCGCGGCTCTCCGTACTCCTCGAACATACTTTCCGCAATCAGTTGCAGAGTATCAAGGCCAATGAGGTCCGCAGTCGCGAGCGGCCCCATGGTGTGGTTCAATCCGACCTTGCAGGCGTTATCGATGTCCTCGCCGTTCGCAACGCCACTATCCAGGAGGTGAATGGCATCGAAGATGAACGGCACAAGCAACCGGTTGGCGATGAACCCTGGCGTGTCTTTCACCTGGACTGGGACGCGGCCAAGTACCTCGCAGAGCCGCATCGCGTCGGCCAGCGTCGCGTCGGTCGTGCTCGCCGTCGAGACGATCTCCACCAACTTGAGCGCCCATGGCGGATTGAAGAAGTGGAGACCGATGACTCGCTCGGGCCGCCCGCTTGCGGCCGCGAGGTCGCTCAGAGGCAACGAACTCGTATTACTCGCGAGGAGCGCTTCCGGCCGGCAGACCGTCCCCAGGCGTTTGAATATGGCGCTCTTCACCTCGAGATCCTCGACAACCGCCTCAATGACCGCGTCCACCTGTTGAAGAGCGCCCAGTGTCTCCCAGTCCGCCGAACCGGTGATCCGATTGCAGGCTGCCTCGCAATCACTGGCCGCGATACGGCCACGCTCTGCTTCCCGCTCAAGCCGCTTGCGAATGCTCGCCATGCCCGCATCTACTCTCGCCTGATCGATGTCGAGGAGAGTGACATCGAGGCCGCTGAAGGCCGCCACTTGCGCAATGCCACTCCCCATGAGTCCGGAACCGAGAACGCCGATGGTCTGGATGCGCATTGAACGTCTACCCTCTTCGGGCTATCTATCCATAGCCACAACAGAGTGTAGCCGTCGGCGAGCTAAGCGGCGCGAGCGCCGGACGCATGATAAACTCGGCCTACTGGAGACACCAATTGGCCGAACCCGAACACAGTCTTATCACTGACGAACATCGCGCGCTCATCGGCGCCAAGAGCGAGCCCGTTTCGATCACGGTCAGCGAAGTCGACGCCCACCGCATGCGCGACGTCCTCGGCGACTCTGACCCTCGCTACGCCGACGGCACAGGCATTGCCCCGCCGTACGTCATCGCGATGTTCAACAATGGCCCCAACCGCCGCGGCCCGTTCATTCTGCCCGGCGGACTGCTCACCCAGCAGGAGTGGAAGTTCAGCCGTCCCGTTCGGATCGGTGAAACGCTGAGCGCCGTCTCCCAGGTTTTCGATATCCGCGAGCGCCTGGGCGGGAGGTACGGTTACAGCGTTCTCGTTACCTCCGGCACGGACTACTACGACGCCGAAGGCGAACATGTTGCCGCCGCGATGACGACGATCACGCAATTCGACCCCAAAGCGGGCAGAAAGGGCGACGAATGACGCAGATCTACTTCGAAGATGTAAACGTCGATGACGAACTCCCGGCTCTCGAACGCACCCCTACCACCGACATGGCGATCGATTTCTTCGGCCGCGACAACCCCACCAATCCGGCGTTCAGCGACATCGAAGCCGGCAAGCGAATGGGCGTGGGTGGAGCATTGGTTCCCGGAATGCTCAAGATCGCCTGGATGACGCAATTCGTGAGCGACTGGGCTGGTCCAGAGTCCCGCGTTTCGAACTTACGCGTGGCCTACCGCCGCCCGGATGTCGCCGACAAGCCGTTGACGCTCTCCGGCCGCGTCGTCGACAAACGCGACGAGTCCGGCAAGAAGATCGTGGAGCTCGAAGTCGTCACGCTGGCAGGCGGGGAGCCAAGCGTCCGCGGCAGCGTCCAAGTTCAACTCCCCAGCCGAGCCTAGCGTCCCCAAGGTGATGGAATGACCGAACGCGAAGCCGTTGCCCAGGCGATGGCCTTCTTCGAAGCGACCGATGACATCGTCTTGCTCCATCATGCGCTCGGCGAAGTTGCACCGCGGGCGAAGAAGATGGTTGCGCAACTCCTCGGACGGGGAACCGAGGAAGCCATTCCTCCGCCAGCTGACCTCCGCCCTGCGCGGCAGCCGGCCTCCAAAGAGCAGGCCATGCGTACGCTTAAGACGACCGCTGATTTCGCACTGCTACAAGTGCTGGCGCGGTCCGTGGGAAGGCGAATCGAAGCTGCGGAGATCGCAGCTTCGGCCGAATTTCCAGAAGGCGCGCACGTGATCGTACCTGCCAATCCCACCTTCCCGCCCTCGGGCCCATCGCTACCTGGCAACGTCGAGGTCACGGGGACGATGCTCCGCGTGTTACTCGACAACGGCGAAACCTGGAACGGCCCGCCCAGCCTCGCCCGCCTCGCGTAACAGCGGCCGTCGCCTACAGAAGACCGCGACCTTCAAGGTAGGCAACGATCCGCCCCAGGCTCTCTTCAACGCTCTCGGTGCCCGTTTCGCACCGAACCTCTGGTGATTCTGGCGCCTCGTACGGGTCATCGATTCCCGTGAACCCAGGGCGGGTACCCGCTCGCGCCTCCGCGTAGAGGCCCTTCACGTCCCGCGCTTCGCACTCCTCGACAGAAGCACCAGCGAAGACCTCGACAAAGGCGGCCCCGTTAGCTTCCACCAGCGCGCGGTTCTGATCGCGAATTCCACGGTATGGCGAAATTGCCGCCGTGATCACTGCGACCCCGTTGCGTGCCAGCAGATTCGCCACGAACCCGATCCGCAGGACGTTCGTGTCGCGGTCCTCTTTGCCAAACCCCAGCCCTTTCGAGAGGTTAGTTCGGACAATGTCACCGTCGAGAACCTCAACGTTTAGCCCTCGCTGCCGGAGCACATGCTCAAGCGCCTCCGTCAGCGTCGACTTGCCAGAACCAGAAAGCCCGGTGAACCAGACAACGAATCCCGATCTGCTGCTCACGACCTATCCTTTGCCCTCAATCACGGTCCGGCTGGCGCCATCGCTGCCATACCTACGTGTGTAGGCCGCACTCGTCTTTTTCGAATCCCTGCCAGCGCCCTGCCCGCCCCTGGACCCCGGGCAACGTGCAGTTGTAACAGCCGATGCTCGTGTAGCCATGGTCCAACAGCGGGTTGTAGGGAATCTTGTGCGCGAGGATGTATTCCCACGTCTGCGTTTCGTTCCAGTTCGCCAGCGGATTGAGTTTCACCACGCCGAACTTCGCATTCCACGACACGATCGGCGTGTCCGCCCGCCCTTCAGACTGATCGCGGCGTAGCCCACTGACCCAGGCCGTCTTCCCCTCGAGGGCCACCCGGTTCGGAGCAACCTTGCGGATTTCGCAGCACGCGTCCGGGTCTCTCATCCAAAGCGCCGAGC
The DNA here is from genome assembly GCA_040007415.1 of Anaerolineaceae bacterium. Lineage (GTDB taxonomy): Bacteria > Chloroflexota > Dehalococcoidia > Tepidiformales > Tepidiformaceae > PNKC01. Next base: position 2,501 of record JBDTVB010000055.1, on the reverse strand, counting down.
CAAACTGCCTGGCCTGCTCCTCGTGTGAGAGCACCGGCTTGTAGACGTTCACGTTCGTCAGCCCCAGGGCAGGGACCGCCTGCCGCGTCGTCTCCTGCGTTTCCTCGAACAGGTAGTCGGTGTCGAGCACGAAGACGTGAACGGCGGGCTTCAATTGGGCGACCATGTGGAGAATCGCCATCCCACTCGCCCCACCGAAACTGGCGCCAACGGAGAGCCCTTCGCCAAACGTTTCCACCGCCCACCGAACGATTTCGCGTGGGGCAGCAGACTCGAACCGGGCCGAGATGCTGGCGAGTTCAGTTTCGGAATGGACGGGACGAACCAACATCGATCCTCATATACATGACTGATACACTCGACTTTATCAACATTGAGTCTTGCCGACAAACGGCCCGGTTGATAGAGTCAGAACACTCCCGTCAACTTCGGCCGCCCGGCGCATCCCAAAGAGGTCCTGTAACCTATGGCAACCATTGAAACGATCGTCTATTCGGACCAGCCCGGCCGGGTGCTTCCCGTGCTTGAGCATGAACTCGAAGACTTCACCACCGAAGCCACGGGCTACCTGAACGGGGAGTGGCCGTCCGAGGCAGCCTTCATCGGCTTCCGCCTGAAGCAAGGCGTGTATGGGCAGCGACAGCCGGACGCGCAAATGATTCGCGTCAAGCTACCCTTCGGGGGTGTCACGCCAGATCAAATGGATGCGTTCGGCGAGGTGGCGGAGCGCTTTGCGCCGCTCCGCAAAGGTCACATCACAACCCGGCAGAACTTCCAGTTCCACCACATTCCCTTGCCGAAAGCCGCAGAAGCGCTCTTCGTGATGGGCCGCACAGGACTGTCAACGCGGGAGGCCTGTGGCAACACGGTCCGGAACGTTACCGGTGACCCGTTCGCGGGCGTCAATAGCGACGAACTCTTCGACCCGACGCCCTGGGCCGGTGCGTTCGCCCGATTTTGGCTTCGAAACCCGCTCTCTCAACTCCTGCCACGGAAGTTCAAGGTCGCCTTCAGTTCAAACGAGAGGGACGCGGCAATCACCGGCCTGCACGACCTCGGCTTTATCCCGCGCATCCAGGATGGTGTCAAAGGCTTCCAGATCGTCGTTGGTGGCGGCCTCAGCATCATGCCCCGGAACGCGTATGTCTTGCGTGAGTTTTCTCCGATGGACGAATATCTCAAGGTCTCCGAAGCCGTCGTTCGCATCTTCGAAAAGGCGGACGAACTCCGGAAGAACCGCTCCAAAGCGCGCATTAAGTTCCTCGTCGATCGCGTCGGAATCGACGAGTTCAAGCGCATGGTTGATGAAGAGTTGACCGGTGACTGGGCAAACAAGAACTTCGCTCCAGACCACCTCCTGTTCATTGCCGATGAAGAGGCGGCGGCGCCCGCCCGCAAGCCCGTCTACGACCAGCCGAACGGCGATGGGCGCGAATTCACCACCTTCGTCACATCCAACGTCAAGGCGCAGAAGCAGCAGGGATTCAGCACCGTAGAGGTGAAGGTCACTCGCGGCGATCTGAAACCAGAACAGTTCCGCGGGCTGGCGCAGATCATGCGCGACTACTGCGGCGGCAACGCGCGCACTTCCATCCAGCAGAACATCATCCTCCGCTGGGTGCGCGATGAAAGTCTTTACGAAGTGTTCAAGGCGTTGAAGGCGATCAGCCTCGCCGATGCCGGCGCCCATTCAATCACCGACGTCCTCAGCTGCCCGGGCACCGATAGCTGCAAGCTCGGCATCACCAGCTCCATGGGGTTGAACGCCGCCATTCAGACGCGCGTCGAAGCGATGAACGTGACCGACCCCTTGACCAGGAAGATCCACATCAAGATGAGCGGCTGCCCGAACAGCTGCGGTCAACACCACATCGCCAACATCGGATTCCACGGTGCGGCGATGAAAGTTGGCCCCCAGCAGCTGCCGGCTTATCACGTCTTCCTCGGCGGGGCCTACGACAACGGGACGATGCGGTTGGCCACGCAGCTCAAACTCCGGCTCCCGGCCAAGAATGGCCCCGAAGCGGTCGAACGCTTCGTCGCGGTCTACGAATCCAATCGAACAACCGGCGAAGTGTTCAACGACTGCTTCGACCGTATCGGCTCGACGCCGTTTGAAGCTGCGGTCAAAGACCTCACCCTCCCGGGAGACTTCGTGGACGACAACATGAACATGTTCATCGATTGGAATCGCCTCGAGCTCTACCAGCTGCAACGCGGCGAAGGCGAGTGCGCAGTCTAGACCGTTTGGTGCGTCGGCGAGGCCTTCAGGCCAGTCCGTGGAGCGCCGCCCAGGACTCACGGAGCGGGCGGCCGCCATTGGCGGCGCATTCTTCGAGCACCAGCCGTTGCTTCTCCAGGGGCAGCTCGGGCAGAAGCAGCGAGGGGTTCGAGGACACGCGCTGGGCGAGCTCCGGGTGGCGAACGACCATCCCGCAGAACGCCTCGTACAGCGCGTCTCGGTCCAGGTAGTTCTCGAACACGAACAGTGAAATGTCACC
>JBDTVB010000054.1:0-8495 GCA_040007415.1 Anaerolineaceae bacterium | reverse complement strand
TGCGGGGCGTCGAGGACCGGCTCATCGGCTCCAGCATGTCGAGCACCCGCCTCGAAGGCGAGCGGCTTTCGAAGAAGGTCGCGCTCGCGATTTTCTCTTCCGACGCGCTCTCTTCGACCGCCTACGCCACGCAGGAGATCATCCTCATCCTCGTCATCGCGGGGACGGGGACGCTTGGCTACAGCCTGCCCATCGCGACCGCGATCGTGGCCTTGCTCGGCATCGTCATCGGCTCCTACAGCCAACTCATCCGGGCCTACCCGGCGGGCGGCGGCGCGTACACGGTGGCCCACGAAAACCTCGGGCGGTGGCCGGGGCTGGTCGCCGGCGCCTCGCTCCTGATCGATTACACCCTGACGGTCGCTGTCAGCATCGCTGCCTGCGTGGAAGCGATCGTCTCCGCCGCACCGGGCGTCCATCCGTACGCCGTGCCGCTGGCAGTTGCCCTCGTGGGCCTAATCGCCCTGGGCAACCTGCGAGGTGTTCGCGAATCCGGCACCATCTTCTCAATCCCCACGTACGGATTCGTCTTCCTCCTCTCGGGAACGATCGTCATTGGGATGATCAAGGTCTTCTTCGGCGATAGCCCGAACATCCTCGCGGTTGGTCATCCATCGCAGAACCCGATCGCGGAAGGCGACCCGCTGATGTGGTTTCTCGTCCTGCGTGCGTTCTCGGCGGGCTGCGCAGCGCTCACGGGTGTGGAGGCGATCTCCAACGGCGTCTCGTCCTTCAAGCGTCCGGAGTGGCTGAACGCGATCAAGACGATGGCAGCGATGGGCGTCCTGCTCGGCTTCCTCTTCCTCGGCACCACGCTTCTCGCCCGCCACTACGGCATCGTCTACGTCCAGGGCGACCGCGAAACCGTGATGTCGCAGGTTGGCGAACACGTCTTCGGGCGCAACATCTTCTACTACTTGTTGCAGGGCTTTACGGCCGGGATCCTGTTCCTGGCGGCGAACACGGCCTACAACGGCTTCCCGCTGCTGAGCGCTATCCTCGCCCGCGATGGCTACCTGCCGCGCATCTTCCACCAGCGCGGAAACCGGCTCGTCTTCAGCTACGGGATCATCGCCCTCACGATCTTCGCGGTCCTCCTGCTTGTTGTCTTCAACGCCACCACCACCAGGCTGATTCCGCTCTACGCGCTCGGCGTCTTCCTCTGCTTCACACTCGCTCAGATAGCGATGGTCAAGCGCTGGTCGAATCTCCGCGCCCCAGGCTGGAAGAAGTCAGCGATCATCAACGGCTTCGGCGGTGTTGTCACCGGGTTTGTCTTCCTGATCATCCTTGTCACCAAGTTCCGCGAAGGCGGCTGGATGGTCGTCATCCTCATCCCGGTAATCACGATCTGGCTGTTCCGCATCGGCGGGTTCTACAAGAAGCTCAAGCGCGCGCTCCACGTGGCGCCTGATGCGATTCTCGATATGCGCCCCAGGGGAACCTCGGTGGTGCCGGTTGTGGTGCCCGTTGAAGAGATCAACCTCGCTACTGTCATGACGCTGGGCGCTGCCTGCGAACGCTCGCGCGATGTCACCGCCGTCCACGTGATGGTTGACCCCGACCAGCGTTCGACCGTAGCCGACCGATGGACGGCACAGTTCCCCAACGTGACGCTCGTGGTGATCGATTCCCCGTTCCGCACCGTGGCTGACCCGATCGCTTCCTACATTAACGACCGTCTGAAGGACTCCCCGCACGAGGTCACCGTGATGATCCCATCGCTCGACGTGCAGCACTGGTATCACCGGCCGCTGGTCAACCAGAGCCTCGGCAGATTGACGACCCTACTCGCGCGGCGCCGCCAGGTGAACATCGTCAAGATCCCGTTCAACGCGGGTAATCTCGGCCGACGCCGCCAAAGGCGCAGCCGGCCTGATATCGATGTCTAACAACCATGGCTGAGATCTACCACATGGTGACCGCCGCTCACTGGGAGGCGGCACGCCGCGGCTCGATGCTGGAGCCGGATAGCCTGGCCACGGAAGGCTTCATCCACTGCACGGCGGGCGAGCGCAACCTGTTGGAGGTCGCCGAAACCCACTATCGGGACGAGCCCGGGGAGTGGCTGGTGCTCGTGCTGGATCCTCTGAAGATCGGCGCGGAAGTGAGCTGGGAAGTCCAGCCAAACGGCCTCGCATACCCGCACGTCTACGGCCCGTTGAACCTGGACGCCGTAACGGAAGTACGCCCGTTCCCTCGCGACAGCGCAGGCCGCTTCCTCCCGTTCCGCTAGGGTGCGGCGAAGAACATTGGGCCCTTCGCTCGGTGGAAGCGCAGCCCCTACACTCGGCACGTGGAATTCTCGTGGACGGATCGCCCTGTGCTCGTCACCGGCGGGGCGTCGTTTATCGGCTCGCACCTGGTGGACGCGCTCGTGTTGCGCGGAGCGCGGGTGCGCATCGCCGATGACTTCACCAGCGGAAGTGCGGAAAACCTGAGCGGCGCTTCGAAGTCTGCCACCGTCTTCACGGGCGACCTGCGCGATCCGTCTTTCGCCACTGAGGCAGTCAGGGGCATGAGCGTCGTCTTCCACCTGGCCGCCGACCATGGCGGTCGCGGTTACGTCGACGGCCAGCAGGTCGCCTGCGCCACCAATTTCGCTCTCGACAACACGGTCTTCATGCGCTGCCTGGCGGCAGGAGTGGAGAAGGTGGTCTACGCGTCCTCGGGATGCGTCTATCCCAACTTTCGCCAGACCGACACTCGCGAACACCTCTACCTGGACGAACCATCCGTGGGTCCGCCGTTCGATGCCGACAACCTGTACGGTTGGGCGAAACTGATGGGAGAGCTAACGCTTCGGGCACTCTATCAGGAGCATGGGCTGCCTTCGGTCTCCTGCCGTTACTTCACCGTTTACGGCGAGCGCGGACGCGAAAACCACGCGGTGATGGCGATGATCGCCAGGGCATTCATCCGTCAGGATCCCTTCGAGGTGTGGGGTGACGGTGAGCAGGTGCGGAACTGGACGCATGTTGACGACATCGTCGAAGGCACAATCCGCGCGGCGGAGAGCATTGACGACGCCGCCGCGGTCAACCTCGGAACGATGGAGCGCATCCGGGTCCTCGACGCGGTCAACGCCGTCACCCGGCTCGCGGGCTATTCGCCACGAATCCTGCTTCAACCCGATCTGCCGACGGGACCCCTCAACCGCGTCGCGGACAACGCACTCGCCCGGCGGCTGTTGGGCTGGGCGCCCGAGGTGCGGTTTGAAGACGGCCTGGCGCGAACCTTCAAGTGGTACTGTCAGACCCACAATCGCGACCAGGTTGCAGCGGAACTTAGCGGCCTCCTGGCCACGCGCTAGGCCGAAGAAGACGTGGCTGAGGACACCAGATCGCCCCTGCTATCAGTCGTCGTGCCCTGCCGGAACCGCTCCGGCTTCCTCCGCGAAACACTGGAAAGTATCCTCACGCAGGACTACCCCAACATTGAATGCATCGTGATGGACGGTGGTTCCAACGATGGCACAGTCGAGATCCTCGAGTCTTACGGCCGGCGGATCCGATGGCGATCCGAGCCTGATTCCGGGCCTGCCGACGCCATCAACAAAGGCTGGGCGCTCGCCAGTGGCGAGGTGGTTACCTGGCTCAACGCCGACGACCGCTGGCGTCCCGGTGCGGCGACCGCGGCCATGAACTATCTCCGGGTCCACCCGGCCATCGACGTTGTGTATGGCAGCTGCCGCTTCATCGACCGCAGCGGGCGCGAAGTTTGGCGGCTGAAGTCTCGCCCGTGGAGCTTCCGTCGCTCGCTCCTCTACTGCGACCACATCATCGATCAACCGGCCTCGTTCTTGCGCCGTGCGATCGTGGACCGCGTCGGCGCGCTACGGGATCGAAGCCTCCATGACCAGGACTACTGGCTGCGGATCGGCCTTGCGGGAGGGTGTTTCGCGGCGATCCCAGAAGTCCTGGCAGATGGCCGCATCTACAACGGCAACATGGGCAGCGCGCCTGAGATCATCGTACCCATGAAGGTTGAGGTGATCGACCGGATCTACCGGGAGAACCACCTGCCGGACTTCTACTTGCGTCGCCGACGGCAGGCGATGAGCAACGCGCGCGTCCGCGGCTTCGATTCACTGCAGCCCGCCAAGCTCAAGCATTGGTGGTACGGCTTCAAACTGCTCGGGGGGGCGCTGCGCCAGGACCCCTTGAACGCCCCATACATCTTCGGTCACCTCGCCTTCCTGTTCGGCCGCCACGCCCGGCGCGGCTTCCGCGACCCGCGCACAAGCTAACAACCACTCTCCCGCTACGCGAGAACTCCAAGCTCCACTCCAGTGATCCTCAGAAAATGCCTTGTGAGCCGCCGAACGGTCGCCGGGTCGGACCAGGCGTAACCGGTGGAGGTGACGGGCGAGCCGCCCCGCTCGGCGAGCCTCATGCGCGACAGGTGGCTCATCGCTTCGAAACAACGCAACGCTTCGTAGTAGCGAACCGCATCCGCCGAGAGCGGCCGGAGCTTTCGATACGCACTGGTGTACCGCCAGGCGAGCAGTCGCCGCACCTGCTGAGCCACCGGTTTCAGCAACCGCGGCGCCTCGAACGGAGCCAGGGTGAGAATGACGCGCGTCACGCCGACATCGGCCGCAGGGTCGCCAAAGCTCATCCCCGCCCAATCGACCACACCCGTGACCGCGCCATTTTCGGCCAGCACGTTCAGGGGGTGGAAATCGAGGTGACAGATCACGGCCCGCGCTGGCCTGCGGGGCCGATTGTTCGCGAGCCATTCGTACGCGGGTCGCAGCCCTTCCAGGCCGGGCTGCGCTACCTCAGCATCGAGCGTCTTCAGCCAGTCATCGATGCCGGCGGCGATTGGCCCACAGTCGGCAGCCTCGAGCGCCAGGCGCACCGGCACGGGATCCAGTGCGTGGAGTGCCACCTGCGCTCCGGCAAGCAAGGCGCCAAAGCGCAAGATCCCGACCGCAATGAGCTGCTTGCCATCGATTCGTGGCATGACCAGATATGCCCGGCCAAGCTGGCCGCCACTTTCGGAAACGTGCAGTGCCCGCGGCGCCGGATAGCCGAGATCCGCCACGGCCGTCTGCGCCACCCCTTCAAAGCGGGCGCGCCGCGCCGCGTTTTCGCCAAACAGCCGCAGAACCAGCCCACCCGAAAAGTCCGGCGGAGCACCTTTGAGCTGAAAGGCGAAGATCGCGGTGTCGTATCCGCCCGTCAGTGGCACAGGTGGATCGAGGTAGGCGAGCGCCGGACGCCCCAGGAGACTTCGAAGGTCTGCCAGCAACGCAGCCGAGATCTCCGCGTGTTCCATGCACCGGTAGTAAGCCACTGCTGGCAGTGAAGGCGCAAGGGCGCGGGGGCAAGTCGAAGGGGCACGAGGTAGGTGCCTCGCGCCCCAGACTGGAGGTAGTTGATGCGGGGGGCTGCTACGCCGCCTTCACCAGTTCGGTTTCGATGCTCAGCTTCACATCGTCGCCGACGACGAGTCCGCCAGCTTCGAGTAGGCCGTTCCAGGTGAGGCCCCAGTCCTTGCGATTGACCTTGCCCTGGGCGCTGATGCCGTAGCGCACGCCGCCCCACGGGTCTTTGACCGGCCCGGTGACTTCGCTATCGAGGGTGACCTGCCTGGTCACGCCGCGGATCGTGAGGTCACCAACGAGCTTGTAATCGGCGCCGCCCGCGGGCTCCAGGCGGGTGCTCGTGAAGGTGATGTACGGGTGATTGGCGGCGTCAAAGAAATCGGCGGAGCGCAGGTGGGCGTCGCGCTTCTCATCACGGCTGTCCACGCTGCCCGCATCAATGCGCACCGAGACGGTGGAATTCGCGAGGTTCTGCTCATCGACGGTTGCGTCCACTTCGTACTTGGCAAAGCGGCCCTTCGTACTGGAGATCACCATGTGTTTGACGGCGAACTCCACGGAGCTGTGGGCGGTATCGAGATTCCAGGTCATTTCTTGTTCTCCTTAATGGCTACTTTCGATAAGTAAGCCACTTGATACATGCATATTACCAGCTGTACCTAAGCATTGGCAAGTAGGCTACGAAAGGGAAGTCAGGCGTGCTATGCTGCCCTCATGGAAGTTAGCGAGGGCCCTCTCCCGTTCGAATCGGCCTACTGCCCGAAGTTCCAGGCTGCTGTCGAGCTTATCGGGCGGCGCTGGTCGGGCTCGGTGGTCCGCGCGCTGCTGGCGGGCTCCGTCCGATTTGGCGAGATCCTCAACCGCGTTCCAGGTCTCTCGGATCGGCTGCTGAGCGAGCGCCTGCGTGAACTCGAATCGGCGGGCATCGTGAGCCGCAACGTCTACCCAGATATCCCCGTGCGCATCGAGTACCGCCTGACCGAAAAGGGCCGCGAGCTTCAACAGATCGTCGAAGCGATCTCCGGGTGGGCCGAGCGCTGGGCTGAGCCATCGTCTCTTCCCGAACCGGCGAACGTTCGCTAATTCCCCCGGCGAACTGGAGAACCGATGCCCCACACCCTCCGTATCTCCCACCCTGCTTTACAGGGCGCCAACGCCGCAGAGACGATTGACTTCTACACCAAGACCCTCGGGATGGAGCTTGTCCTCCGCCAGGACAACCTGGACTACCCTTCGGAAGAGCACCTCTTCTTCCACGTCGGCGATGACAACTTCATCGCCTACTTCGTGCCGAAAGCAGGCGTGGACCCGGCGACCTACGAGCAGGCGCGTTCGGGCTCCGGCCACATGGACCACCTGGCGATCGATGTGAGCCTCGCGGATCTCGAGCCGTTTCGCGCGCGCCTCGCCGCTGCCGGGGTAGCGGTCGAGGGCCCCATCGACCGCGGCTACGAGCGTTCCATCTACTTTTCGGACCCGAACGGCGTCACGGTCGAACTGCTCGCCTGGATCACGGCTCCACCGCCGAACCTCACGCAGGCAGCGATCATCGCCCGTGCCCAGCAGCTGCGCGAAGCGCGCGGCGCCAGCTTCATCGACGATTCAGACGTGCGCGCAGCAATTGCGGCACTGGAAAAGTAGCGGGAGCACCCAACCGTTCGCGCCACCCACCCCGTAGAATCACCCCATGTGCTTTCCTTTTGACGCTGTCCCACCCATCCCCGCCATTGCTGGCGCCGCCATTGATACCGAGGACGTAACCCTCAAATCCGCCGATGGCACGCAGTTCGCGGCGTTCGCGGCGCGCGCCGAAACGCCTTCGACCGTGGGCATGGTGGTGCTGCCCGATGTGCGAGGGCTCTTTCGCTTCTACGAAGAGCTAGCGATGCGCTTCGCCGAGGTCGGCATCAACTCGGTGGCAATCGACTACTTCGGGCGAACAGCAGGCGTAGCCAAGCGCGATGCCGATTTCTCTTTCATGGAACACGTGATGAAGACGCACCCGGACACCGTCAGTGCGGATACGCGTGCCGCCGTCGAGTTTCTCCGCTCAGCGAAGGGCGGCGGTTGCACGTCGGTGTTCGTGGTTGGCTTCTGCTTCGGCGGGTCGACTGCCTGGAACCAGGCGGCCGAGGGCCACGGCCTGAAGGGCGTGATCGGCTTCTACGGCCACCCCTCGCGCGTCATCCAGGACATGTTCAACCCGGGGACGGCCTCGGGGATCAAAGGCAGTATCGACCGCATTGCGGGCATGGAGTGCCCCGTGATGGTCCTCCAGGCCGGGGCCGACCAGATGATCAAGCAGGCCGATACCGACGCCTTCAAAGCGGCCCTGGACGCAGCCGGCATCGCAAACGAAGTGAAGACCTATGAAGGCGCGCCCCACAGTTTCTTCGACCGCAGCTTCGAAGAGCACAAGGAAGCCTCCGCCGATGCCTGGGCGCGCATCCTCGCGTTCGTGGAGAAGTACAGGTAGGCGTCAACAGATGGAGAAGCTCAACAGAGAATGGCACCTCGCCAACAAGATGCCGAAGAAACCGTCCACTGAACAACGATTGAAGTGGCACATCGAGCACGCTGAACACTGCTCATGCAGGGCGATCTCCAGCAAGCTCGCCGCCGAAATAGCGGCGTGGAAAGCGGCTGGAAACAGCCTTAGTCTCCATCTTCGAGACACCCTATTCGCGTGCGGCGCCGTGCGTACCTGGCGAGAGGACGGCCCCCGGCCACCTCAGAACCAACGATCGCGTGCCACGCGAAGAGTAAGATGCCGCCCATGCCACCACCGTTCGAAACTGGCCTCTTCTTCCTTCCCTCCATCGGCACCCGCGCCGAAATGGAGCGCGGCATGGCGGGCCGCGACAACGGCCTCTACCAACAGATGCTCGGTGACATCCGCGAGCTTGCGATCGTCGGCGATGACCTTGGCTACGACGCGATCGCTTTCACCGAGCACCACTTCCACATCGAGGGGTTCGAGATTTCGAACAACCCTGTGCTGCTGGATGCCTACGTGGCAGCACACACCAAGCGCATCCGGGTGGGGCAACTCGGCATCGTGTTGCCAGCCTCCTCGCCGCTACGGGTGGCCGAAGACATTGCCATGCTGGACCATATGAGCGGCGGCCGCGCCTTTGCGGGGTTCGCGCGCGGCTACCAGCGG
>JBDTVB010000053.1:0-8569 GCA_040007415.1 Anaerolineaceae bacterium | reverse complement strand
GTCGTCCGGCGTGTTGATGTCGAGCGCGAGCAAGTCGTCAGGCATGGCGAGTTCGTTGAGTTCACTGGCGTGAGCGCGGACGATTGCCAGCAGGCCATCCGATTCCTCGGTGACCGTCATGAGTTCTTCGCGCAGCGTACCGCTGAGGACTATGGGGTGGCCGTGGTGGCCGTTGTAGACGGGTCGCACGCCCGCGTGTCCCGGCTGCAAAGCGGCAACGAGGCGGCGAAGAAAGTCGGCAGGCCGTGGCTGATCAACGCTGGTGATGAGGATCGCGTCTGCGTCTCGGCTGACGGCCTTCGCGCCGAGGCGGAGTGAGCTGGCTCGCCCGATTTGGAAGCGGGCGTTGAGCATCACCCGGCAATCTAGGCTGCGCATTGCGCGCTGGATCTCGTCGCCACGGTGGCCGAGGACGACGATCACTTCGTCGCAGCCGGCTGCATGGAGCTGGTTGACCTGGTAGGCGATGAGGGGCTCGTTGCCCCAATCGAGGAGAGCCTTCGGCTTACCCATGCGAGTCGAAAACCCGGCAGCGAGGAGGATCGAGGAGAGCATGAGCCTGAGTGTATCAGGAGGATCGCGTTGAGCTCATCTCGTGGTGGAGCAATCGCCCCGCATCGTCACTGGGCCGGCGCTGCGTAGACAAGTTGGCCGCCCTTGAACACATAGCGGACGCGTTCCAGGGCTGACATGTCTCGCGTCGGGTCACCATCGACGACGAGCAAGTCGGCCACCCGGCCTGGAGCGATGACTCCGCGGTCCGGGAGTTCGAGCAGCCGGGCGGAGGTGCTTGTGGCCAGGCGGAGGGCTTCAACCGGGGCGAGAGCGGACATGTCGGCGAGCACTTTGATCGCGGCGCCGAGCGCCTCATGGGGGACGCCGGGGATGCCGCAGTCGGTGCTCATTAGCACGTTGCAGCCTTGAGCGAGCATGTCACGCATGATCTCGGCGCGGCGTCTGCGGAGGCCGTCATCAGGCCAGCGGAGGTAGCCGATGGAGATCGTCGGCGAGACCCCGATCTGCGCGGCGGCAATGCGCGCGCCATCTGCGGGCTCGTAGTCGTAGCCTCCGTGGGTGGTGAACGAGCAGTGTTCGATCATATCGACGCCGGCTTCGGTGGCCACGCGAATCCCGGCGCTGCCATGAGCGTGGGCGGTGACCTTGCGGCGCAGGCGGTGGGCCTCTTCAATGCAGGCGCGAAGTTCCGGCACGGTGAACTGGGGCGCGAAGGTGTTGGTCCGAGGCGTCATGTTTCCGCCAGTGGCCATCACTTTTATCCAATCGACGCCTGCTTTGACGTGCTCGCGGACGGCTTTGCGGATGCCCAGTTCTCCGTCCGCCTCGCCGCCCATGAACCAGCAGTGGCCGCCCGTCGTGGTGATCGGTGCTCCTGCGACGAGCAATCGCGGACCAAGCGCGAGACCGCTGGCGAACGCTTCGCGCATTTCGATTGAGAGGGCTGTGGGTGCGCCGAGGTCTCGCACTGTGGTGATACCGGCTTCGAGCATGCGGCGGCCGTTTTGGGCCATGCGCAATGCCATTGAGGCGGTGGTGTCCGCATCGTAGACGGCGCGCCAATCGGGGGAGGAGTTGAAGCAGAGGTGGGCGTGGCCTTCGATGAGGCCAGGCATGATCGTGCAGCCGCTGAGATCCAGGCGGCCGGCTTCTGCGGTCGGCGGCATGACGGAGGTGATCAGGTCGTCATGGAGGGCGAGCGAAGCGGAGACTGGGTTGTCCGCGAGGCCATCCCAGACCTGGGCGCCGTTGAGCATGAAGTCGGTCATGAGCCGGGATTCTACGCGAAGGGGAGGTCGCCCGGATTGTGCTAAATGCGCGCGCTTTCGATCGTCGTAAGGAGGATGCCCTTGCAGCCAACGCGTGAGAGTTCGTCCATGATCTGATTTGCCCGATTGGCTTTCACCATTGCCTTGACGGAGAGCCAACCCTCGTCCTGGAGGGCGGTGATCGTGGGAGATTCGATGCCGGGGGTGATCCTGGTGGCGACGCCGACCAGCCCTACAGGGCAGTCGTACTCGACCATGCGGTACTCGTACGCTACGAGCCGGCCTTGGAGGCGGCTGCGCATGACGCGTACGTCCTCGTGCTCTTCGCGTCCGGGCTGGGCGAAGAACCCGGCGTTCGAGCGAAACAGCGGCTCGCCGACGATGCGCAGGCCGGCTTGCTCGAGTGTGCTGCCGGTTTCTACAACGTCGACTACCGCATCGGCGATGCCCAGCCGGACAGAGATCTCGACCGCACCTTCGAGTTCCGCGATTTCGAGTGCGCACCCGGCGAAGAATCGGCGGGTGATCGTCGGAAACGAGGTGGCTATGCGAAGGCGGGCTACCTCATCGAGCGTCTGGTGCGGTGAATCGGCGAGGACAGCGGCGCAGAGCTTCGAGTAGCCGTAGTTGAGGTCGAGCAGTGGTTCGGAGGGTTGGTCTTTCTCGGCGGCGAAGTCTTTTCCGGTGATGCCCGCATCGAGCACGCCGCTCGCGACATAAAGGGGAATGTCGCCAGGGCGGAGGAAGTAGAACTCGACGTTGTTCTCGGGGTCGAGGCTGCTGAGGCTTTTGGGCGACTTGCTCACCTTGTAGCCGCAGGAAGTGAGGAGCTCAACGGTTGGCTCGAAGAGCTGGCCTTTGTTCGGGAGTGCAACTTTGATCATAGCCGGGCGTAGACCTCGGAGAGTGCGATGCGCCGTTCGGCCATCATGCAGGCGACGTAGTAGAGAACCTGCGAGAGTTCGAGGGCCAGGCTTGGGTCATCTTCGTAGCGGGCGGCCATCCAGCTCTCGGCAGCCTCCTCAACGAGCTTCTTTCCAATAGCGTGCGCGCCGCCTTGAAATAGGGCGGTAGTAGACTTCCCCGAGGGCATGTCCTGCTTGCGGGAGGCGGCGAGTTCCACGATTTCTTCGAAGGTCACCGAGAGAGCATAGCAAGGCCGCGGAGTCTGAGACATTAGGCGGGCGCGCGGCGTTGGATGGGCTGGGTCGCTGGAATTGGTTTAGGAACGGACGGATTCGCCCTCCGGTCCACGGCTGTCGAACGGGTTAGTGATGCCGAACTCGGTCGTCAGGAGGCGCAGGAAATCGCGAATCGGGGGGGCGAGGATGCGGTTGCGGACGACGTGGACACCGACTTCGCGCTGGGTTGGCTGCTCCATATCGCGGATTTCAACGCGAGCGAGCTGTCCTGCCGTGACTTCCCGTTCTACCGAGACGACGGGGAGGATAGCGATGCCCAGCCCGGCTTCAACCATGTGTTTGGTGGTTTCCATCGAGTCCAATTCCATCACCGATTCCGGGACGATGCCGGCGCGCAGGAACATGGAGTAGACGAGGCTGTGGTAGCTGGAGGTGCGCTGAAAGAAGAGAAACGGCTCTTTTCCGGCCTCGGCGATGGTGACCCGCCCGCGACTGGCGAATGGGTGGGAAGGTGAACAGACCAGTGCGAGGTCATCGTTGTAAAGGTGGAGAGATTCGATCTCTGGATGCTGCGTGAGGCGTGAAACGGCCACGTGGGTCTCGCCGGCAAGGAGCTTTTCGACGATCCCCTCGGTCTGGCCGGTGGTCAGGTGGACGTGGACTCGGGGGCGGGTTTCGCGGAACCGCTTGAGGATGCCCGGGAGGACGTAGGTCGCGATCGTGTCGCTGGCGCCGATGCGGATGCTCCCGATGTCGCCGTGGCGGACGGCTTCAATGGCGTCGGTGCCTTCTTGGACGGCGGTCAGCGCGCGCTGGGCGTGCGGCATGAAAGCGTCGCCGGCGTCTGTCAGGGTGACGCTGCGGCCGGTGCGTTCGAAAAGCCGCTCGCCGATCTCGCGTTCGAGTGACTGGATGCGTGCGGTGACAGATGGCTGGGTGAGAAACAGCGCCTCGGCGGCGCGGCTGAACGATCGGTGGTGGGCGACCTGGAGGAACGCTTCTAGTTGGGCTAGTTCCACGAATTACACTCCCCGGGCTTGCTGCCCGGTACGTTGTTGGTCAGGCGAAAAATGCGGCGTTGATTTTGACGAACTGGCGGTTGTCATCGGTGAGGTCGTTTTCATCGTGAATGGCACTGACAGGGCAGGCGAGTTCGCATGCGGCGCAATCGATGCACTGGTCCGGGTTGATGTAGTACTGGGGCGAGTCGTCGGTGGTATGGATGCAATCCACGGGGCAGACATCCACGCAGGAGGCGTCCTTCACGCCGATGCAAGGCTCAGTGATGACGTAGGGCACAACGCTCCTCCAATTTAGTTGGGCGAAACGCCCCGTTTGAACACGACGACATCGCCTTCGATCCGCGCCTGGCAGGCGAGGCGAAGGCGAGGATCTTCGATGGCGCGTTGGCCGCGCTGGCGGATGAGGTTCTGGCGTTCGTAGCGACCCATGGCGCTGAGCCGGCCCACGCCCGAAACGACGTCCATCGCGCAGTTTGTACATTCGCCGTTCTTCGCGCACCCCACCGGCCAGTAGAAGCCGTGGGCCACGACCGCGTCCAGCACGGTTTCGCCGTTCGGAGCTTCGACCTCGATGCCAATGGGTTCAACGCGAATACGGGGCATGGATTGATTCTATCGTGCTGGATCGCCGGGCGCTGCGCGAATCAAGTCACCCAGGCGGCATTCTTGGGGAGGGTGGCTCGTTCTTCGCTCCAGAAGGCGCCGTTCGAAGCGTCGTTGGTGGTGGGCCGGCGTGGTCCGCGTTCGAGGATGTCCAGCACCTCGCTCCACTGGCTGGCGAAGGTAAGCGGCGCTCCGAGCCGAGTTTCGACTTCGTCAACGGTCAGGCTGTCGAGGAACTTCTGGCCGAAGTAATCGAGGCTGGGCCGGGGCAGGACGAAGCAGTCTGGCCGGTACTGGCGGAGTTCGCGAACGTAGTCGCCGCCGCAGAGCAGGCCGCTGATGTTCACGCGTTCACCGAAGACGGTGTTTGTGACGGCGTGGACCTCGATCAATGCGCCGGTCAGTTCGCTCATCTCAGCCGCGATACGCTTCAGGTTCGGGCCAATGAGCGTTGCCGTGGCGATCACCAGGTGACGGCCGGGAAACCGCTTTCCGGAGGCTTTGAGGCGGCGCTTTGTGCGGGACCAGTCATCCATCATGGTGCGCACCATGCCAATGCCGTTTTCGTACTGGGGGAAGCGGTCGTACGCCCTGGCCGGGGGGATTGGTTCCCCGGAGGTGATGTAGTACTCATCGCTGCACTGGACGACGGTGGCGCCGTGCTTCGCCCGGCACTCCGCCTGGATCGGCCGTAGAAGGCGGACGATTTCGCGAGCGTACTCCTGCGTTGGGCGGACGAGTTCGATGCCGTCGCGATTGAGCGACCAGTCTTCAAGCTTGGGGCTGGCGCCCACCGGCACGACGGAGACGGTCTGCACGGTTGGGTAGAGGGCAGCGAGCTCGCGCACGGAGTGCTCGAGATTCGGGCCATCGTTCACCCCCGGGCAGAGGACGATCTGCGTGTGCGCCTGGAGGCCAAGGTGGCGCATCCTCTTGAGTTGTTGGATGACGTCCGGCGCGGTCGGATTCGCGAGCATCTGGCGCCGAAGGGTGAGGTCGGTCGCGTGGACGGAGACGTTCAACGGGCTCAGGCGCTGCTCCTCCAGGCGGCTCCAGTCGTCGTCGGTCAGGTTTGTGAGGGTGACGAAGTTGCCGTGGAGAAAGCTGAGGCGGTAGTCGTCGTCCTTCATATAGAGCGTCTTGCGCATGCCCTTCGGCAGTCCCTTGAGGAAACAGAAGAAGCAGTTGTTGTTGCAGAGGGTGACATCGTCCCAGGTGGCATGTTCGAATTCGAGGCCGAGATCTTCATCGATCTCCTTCTCAAAGAGGAGCAGTTCATCCAGCCCATTCGCCTTGCGCACATGCACTTCGACTTCGGATTCGGCTTGATAGAACTGGAGGTCAACCACATCGCGGAGGATGTGACCGGCGACGGCAAGGATCGCATCGCCCGCTTCAAGGCCCGCCTCTTCGGCGAGGGAGCCAGGGCGGACCCCGGAGACGATCCCCGGCGAGGGGGGACGACTCATGCCGGGACGAGTTCGCGAATGCGCGCTTCGACTTCGTCGATCGAGTAGTCGGGGGTCGAGGCACCCGCGGTCAGCCCGATGCGCTGCGCGCCGGTGAACCATGCAGCCTGGAGTTCGTCGGGGCCTTCGATGTGGTACGCGCGAGTGCCTTGCTCTTCGCAGACTTCCTTGAGGTGACGCGTGTTTGCGCTCTTGCGGCCACCGACGACGACCATCAGGTCCACGGTTGCAGCGAGCGCGGCGGCTGCTTCCTGTTGTCCCGTGGTGGCGTGGCAGAGCGTGTTGACGACGTGGAATTCGAAGTTGTGGTCGCGCTGGAGAAGCATCAGGTTGCTGACGAATCGCGCGAAGTCTTCCATTTTGTGCGTGGTCTGGGCCATGACGCCGATCTTGTTCGGGAAGCCGCCGGGGAACGTCTCGACGAGGGTGCGAAGACTCGCGAGGTCGGCCGTTTCGAGGATGGTCGCGTGGGAGGCGCCTGTCTTGTCGATCGTCCATCCCATGATGCCGCGCACCTCTTTGTGGCCGGGGTCCCCAAAGATCAGGACGTGCCAGCCGTCGCGCACGAACTTCTGGCCGTAGCGCTGAGCTCGCGTGACGATCGGGCAGGTGGTGTCAATGATGTTGAGCCCGCTGCGCTGCAGTTGGGCCATCACGCGCTCGCCCACGCCGTGGGCGGTGATGGCGACGCGGCCCTGGTCGACCGCCTCAGCAGTTGCCACGCCAACCTCGCCGTCGATTTCATCCGGTCCGGGAAGCTGGCGCACACCGCTACGTTCGAGGGCACGCACGACGTGAGGATTGTGAACGATCTCGCCGACGCTGTAGACCGGGTTTTCCGGTGAAGCTTCGCTCTGCATGATCTGCACGGCGCGCCGCACCCCCATGCAGAACCCCATCTCAGTCGCGCGGACTATCTGAACCATTGGTTTCAGTGTACGGGGACGTGTATCTGGGCGGTAGCATCGCAACGATGGCCTGAAAGATCTGGTCAGTCAGTGCGCTCACCTGCTGCTCGGTGGGGCGGCGAGTTTGGGTAACGAGGATCGGCTCGCCGATGGAGAAACTGATCTTCGGCTTGCGGAGGAAGTTCACTGGTTTTGAGAGTTGCTCGGTCCCTGCGATGGCGCAGGGGAGGACCGTTGCGCCGGAGCGCAGGGCGATGAGTGCTGTGCCGGGGTGCGGCTTGCCGGTCATCCCCGTTCGGCTCCGCGTGCCTTCGGGGAACATGCCGAGGACGCCCCCGCGCTTAAGGATGCGCTCCGCGTTGAGGAGGGCGGCGAGGTCAGCCTCAAAGCGGCGCACCGGGAACGCATCGTAGAGTCGCGGGACGACGCCGAAGGGGTACTTGAACAGCTCGATCTTTGCCATGAAGCGTACACGCCGCCGGGCGATGCCAGCGCCGAGGATCGGCGGGTCGGCGTTGCTGAGGTGGTTCGAGACGATGATCAGGGGGCCGTCTGGAATGCGATCGCGTCCGCTCACTTTCCAGCGACCGACAACCCAAAGGACGAATCGAACGAGGTACGTGGCGCCCCAATAGAACGCTGGAGCGGCTTTGGACCACGATGGCTTCAGACGGCGAAGCATGCGACTCGCTCGATAGCAATGGCGATCACCTGCTCAAGGCTGATGTCTGTGGTGTCGATTACGATGGCATCTTTCGCCCGGCGAAGAGGGCTTGCCTTGCGGGTGGAATCGGCCACGTCGCGTGTGACGATGTCCGTGTGCGCCTGGGCTGGCGCCTGGGCGTGGCCCCATTGGCTGGCCTGGGTGCTGCGGCGAGAGGCGCGGGCCTCTTCGGATGCCTCAAGGTAGAACTTCAGCGGCGCGTTTGGCAGGACAACCGTGCCAATGTCGCGTCCGGCCAGGATCGCGGGGGCCCCAGCGGCGAACTCGCGTTGTTGGTCCACCATCTGTCCGCGTACTGGCGGGAGAGCGCTGTAGCGGCTCACGTTCGCTTCCACCTGGGGGTCGCGAAGCAGGTCGGTCACGTCTTCGCTGTCGATGAGCACTCGCGTGTCCCAGTCACGGGGGCGAAGAGTGAGGTTCAGGGTGCTGCTGAAGCTGGCGCACTTGGCGTCTTCCGCGGGAACCTGGGCCCGGAGAGCAGCGAGCGTGAAAGCGCGGTACATGAGGCCGGTGTCAAGGAAGCGATAGCCAAAACGCACGGCGAGGGCCGCGCCGAGCGTGGACTTGCCAGATGCGGCGGGGCCGTCGATAGCGATCGGTGCCGGGAGATGGAATTCGGCCAAGCGCATGCTCCTCGACGGCGGATCGTAGGGCGAGCCGGGCTAACGGCCACCCTTGCGTGGGCCCGGGCGCCTGGCCGGGCCTGCGGGCTTTGGTGGCCCCCCGCGAGTCGGACGTCCCGTGGCTTTGGGAGAACTCGGCAGTGGGGATGGCGTTCGCGGCTTTGGCGGAGCAGGGCGAAACGATGGCGCGGCCGGGGGCGCGCTTCGGGCGCGCGGTCCGGTGGGCTTCACGCTGTCGGGACGCGCCGGAGCAGCGCCCCGCGACGCAGGCGGGGAAAGGGGAACGGCCGGGCG
>JBDTVB010000052.1:0-8650 GCA_040007415.1 Anaerolineaceae bacterium | reverse complement strand
CATCATCCCGGGCATTGGCGTGTTTGACCTTGAGACGCGTCACCCCGGGCCGGTGGCCGACCGTTGCATCGGCGATGTTGTACTGGCGACCGAAGCGGGCCAAGTCGTGGGCTTCGAAAATCACGGAGGGCGGACGTACCTGGCGCCGGGACAAGCACCGTTCGGCACGGTTCGGCGCGGTTTCGGCAACAACGCCGAGGACGGGCAGGAAGGGGCGCGCTACAAGAACGCTTTTGGCACGTATCTGCACGGTAGCCTGCTCCCGAAGAACCCGGCGCTCGCTGACGAACTGATCCGGCTCGCCCTTGAACACCGCTACGGCGAACAGATTGCGCTTGAACCGCTGGATGATGCGTCTGAGGTCGCTGCCCACGGGGTTGCCGTGGGCGTAGCCGAGCGTCGCAGCCGGGGCTGAGTGCGCCAGCCTCTGGGCTATTCGAGGGCGGCGAAGAGATCAAGGAGCGGGAGTTCGAAACCTGGAAGCAACACGGACTGAAGCGATCCTTCCGCGGCGAGCAGCGCACCATCTGCTTCGCCTTCGAACACCTCGACCGTCCTTGACTGTGGGTCGATGAGCCAGGCGACGTCCACGCCGTATCGCCTGTAGTAGCGGCACTTTGCACGCTGGCTTTCCATCGTTTCGCCGGGCGACCGAACCTCCACCGCCAGTGTCGGAGGGAGCAGAGTCTGCTCGGGCCCCTGGGGCTTCTCAGGCGCCCAGTAGGCGTAGTCCGGCAGGCGAAATTCGGCGCCACGTTCGGTTTCGAACTTGACCCGCTGCTCAGCGCCCGAAAAGCCGCCAACCCGGCGCCTGTAACCACCGAGGAAGTGGCTCAACTCTTCCACCAGCGAAACGTGCTTCTTCTGTGGCGCCATTTTCCGGACAACCTCCCCGTAGACATACTCGCTGTAGGGAGGCTCCTCAGGCATCGCCAGGTACTCGGCCGCGCTCAGCTTCTGCTCAATGACCATGACCCGATGATACCACCGGGGATTCGGCGGCGGTCACTGGTCTCCCCTAGAAAACCTCCGGCTCCCAGGGCAAGCAGTCCCACTGGAACATCCGGTCGGCGGCGCGGATCGCCTCCGCCGAGCCTTCGACGCGGCCGGCGCGGGCCAGCGTTTCGAAACGCACGCCTCCGAGGAAGACGGCACCGAGGTCGTTCGCATTCAGGGTGATGTCCGCCGTGCGGGTGGTCGGCGAGCAAGTTGCGCCACCGGGCCCGCCTTCGAGCAGGTAGCTGCCGGCGTTCCACGGGCAGAACTGGTCGAGCACGTTGATCACAAGCGAACCGTCCGAAAGGTAGCGCCGCCCGGCGACCGCTGCCGGGACATCGACCAGCCGTACCCAGAGTGAATCCAGCATCTGCCGGTGGAGCTGCCGGGGGTCGGCCAGCATCCACGCGAGCGGCTCGTCAACGCGGCGGAACGGCGCTTCGACCGTGGTGATCAGGTCGATTCCAAGGACGAACTCCCAGAGTGCCGCGTATGCCGCATCGGTCTCGGCCATCAGCTCTGTGACGTGGATTGTCCCGTCCGGCAGACCAAACCGCTCGCTCTCCTTTGTCCGGTACATCACATAGCCGAGGATGTCGCCGTCCTCCTCGTACTGCACAAGGGAGTGCCTGGTGAAGCCTGCCGGTGCGCGGTTGTCGGAGATATTGAAGTTGCGGGCCTCCCACCAGTTGGCGTGACGGCTGTGCATGCCCGGTTGGGTGACGCGTAGCCGGTCATAGACGGCTGGCCAGTCTCGCAGCGCCGCCTCGCGCTCTACGAATCGCGTGCGACCGCGGAAGCTTGCCGCCTTGGAGAATGAGGCCCGCTTCGGGTTGATGCTCATCTCGACGCCGGCGGCCGCGTTGCCGTAACCGAACCGGCCGTAGATAACGCTCTCAGAGGCCCAGAGGGTGGCGAGCGGCTCGCCCCGTTCGTGCACCGCGTCCATCTGGGTGCGCATCATCGCCGTGAGAATGCCCTTGCGCCGGTGTGTCGGCCGGACTGAAACCCAGGTCACCCCGGCGGTTGGCAGGAGGCCGCCGGGGACGGTGGTTTCGAACGTCCAGATGCCGGCCGTGCCGACCACCTGGTCGCCGTCCCAGACGGAGGTCGAGCGCTCGTACTCGCGAATGTCGGGCCACAGCTCATGCGCGAACCGTTCGGCGCGAAAGTCCCAGCCAAACGCGGACGCGTTCGCGTTGAAGAATGGGAGCAGTTCGCCAGGGGTCATCGGGCGGATGGGGTAGTCCATGGGAGCCTCCGTCCCGGGCGCGGGTCCACGCCTCTGGGAGGGTGCATTATCCACGAGCGCCCGCTTTGAACCACCGAGGGGCAAAGGGCTCTGGACTACCACTCAGCACTCGGAATTCTCCGCTCTGCTACGCTCGATCGAAAATCCGCCCGAGGGTACCGATGACCGTCCCGATCCCAGATTCGTTTCAACCGCGTTCGTTGATGGTGGTCGTCGCGCACCCCGATGACGCCGAGTTCATGGTCGCGGGGACCGTCGCGAAGTGGGCGAAGCACGGCTGCGAAATCACCTACGTGATTGTGACGAAAGGCGACAAGGGCAGCGACGACCCAACCATGACCTCCAGCAAGCTCACCGAGATCCGCGAGGCGGAGCAGCGCGCAGCTGGCGCCATCCTCGGCGTCACGCATTTCGAATTCATGGGCTACCCGGACGGTTACCTGCAGCACACCCTGGACTTACGCCGCGACATCACGCGCCTGGTGCGGAAGCGCCGCCCGGAGGTGCTCGTCACCTTCGACCCCACTCACCGGCTGGTAGGTGAGAGCTACGTCAACCATCCCGACCACCGCACCACCGGCGACGCGGCGATCGACGCGGTCTTCCCCAGCGCTCGCGATCGCCTAACTTTTCCGGAACTGTTGGTCGATGGATTGGAGCCGTGGAAGGTGCAACAGCTGTGGCTGGGATTCGCGGCCGCGCCAGATGTGTGCGTCGACATCAGCGATTCGATTGAGACGAAGCGTGCGGCCCTGGCGGCCCACCCCAGCCAGTTCGGCGATGACATCCACGAGTTCGTCATCGGCATGGCGAGAAACGATGCCCGGGAGCACGGGTTCGAGTTCGGGGAATCGTTTAAGCGGATCACGCTGGACGTGCCTATTCACCTGACTGAGCCGTCAGCGGTGTAAGAGGATTGGCGTTGCACTATCGACACGCGCCTGTGCAGGGGTATAGTGCCGCCAATCTCCCGCCCGAGGACAACCGCCCATGTCTACCCGCACGAACGCCCAAACTACTCACCCTCTCCGCCGAGAAGTCCTCCTGCTACTCCAGGTTGCGATGGCTGTCTTCGTCTGGACAGTGGTCATCGGCATCCTCAATGGCACCGATATCGTCGATTTCAGTCGCAAGACGGTCCTTTCCCACGTCCATGCGGGCACGCTCGGCTGGATCACGATGTGCGTCTTCGCCGGTTCGCTCTGGCTCTTTGGGGCGGGGGCCACGGATACCTCGGTGAGGTTCGCGCGCGTGCTCACGGGCTCCGCGATAATCGTTCTCCCCGCGTTCGCGTTCACGTTCGCTCTGACCTTCGGCAACGGGCGGGCGATTATGGGGACGCTCGCCCTCGCGGTCATCGTGGGCTTCTTCGCCTGGGTGGCGACGCGGACACGTGGGATGGAATTGAGCGTCACGCATCTCGGCTTCCTGGCGGCGGTTGCGACGTCCGTAGCAGGCGGCACCATCGGCGTCCTCCTCGCGACGCGGATTGCGACGGGCCGCGAAGTGGTCCCAACGGGCGCCGCGGACGCCCACCCCGGGACGATGGTCATCGGCTTCCTCATCCCCGTCGGGATGGCGCTGGCAGAGTGGGGCTTCGGCTGGCCGACCCTGAAAGCGGCCACGCGGCTCGGCAAATGGCAGATCGGGCTGCCGTTCGCTGGCGGCCTCATCCTGATGGTTGGCCTGTTGTTCGATATCAAGCCGCTCGCCCCGATTGCGGCACTTACCGAGCTGGCGGGTGTGGTGGTCTTCGTGAAGCGGACGCTTCCGAAGTTCCGGGCGGTTAACTGGCTGCAGGGCTCGACGGCGCGGTTCGCCGCAGCGGCTGGTATCGCAATCGTCGCCAACATCATCTTCATCAACTACCTGGTGGCCCGCTACGAAGGCGACTTTGATAAGGTCCCGGATCGCCACCTGCTGGCGCTCGACCACACGATGTTCGTGGGGGTCCTGACCAACGCCATCTTCGGGCTGCTGCTGGGCGTGACGCAGAAAGACGGCCGCGGACGAGCGGTCGTCGATTCTGCCTTTTACGGGATGAACGTTGGGCTCATCGGCTTCGTCATCTCATTACTCGCCGATGTTACCTGGCTGGAGCGCCTCGCCACGCCGCTAATGGGGCTGAGCATCCTCGGTGCGCTCGGCGTGTTCACGCTGCGTCTGCGAACGTCCGCCTCTGAAGAGTCAGTCTTCGTCGGTGCGGTTGGGGAACCGGCCGGGTAGCCCCAGGACCCGAGTTGGGACCCCTTCGCGAAGGCGCACAGTTTGGTGGGATAGGCGGGCGCTCACCGCAGCCGGGCGGCCGCCCTTGCAGGTTGCCAATGTCTCCTTCCTTCAGACCGTGAGCCTTCTCGGTTAGCGCAGTGATAAGCTTCCTCAGCACATGACCAGCCCCACTGACTTTTCGATACGAACGGCTGACGTTCGCGTCACGCGCGGTGGCCGGGAGGTCTTACACGGAGTGGACGTGTCCGTTCGCGCCGGTGAAATCGTCGGACTGCTTGGCCCCAGCGGTTGTGGCAAAACCACGCTCATGAGAGCGATCGTGGGGGTGCAGGCGAAGGTAACTGGGACGATCGTGGTGCTGGGGCGGCCCGCGGGCGACCCAGCGCTGCGGCGTGAGGTGGGGTACGTCACCCAGGCGCCTTCGGTCTATGGCGATCTCTCGGTGCTCGAAAACCTCCGCTACTTCGCCGCCGTCGTCGGTGTCGGCGCCGATCGTTGTGAGTGGGCGCTCCGGACCGTCGACCTCAGTACGTTCGGTGACCGCGTCGTGAGCACACTTTCGGGTGGCGAACGTACAAGGGTATCGCTTGCCACCGCCCTCCTTGGGAACCCGCAAGTCCTCGTCCTTGACGAGCCGACGGTGGGCCTTGACCCGGTGCTCCGGCGGGACATCTGGAACCAGATGCGGACGCTCGCCGAACGGGGAGCCGCACTGCTCGTGTCGAGCCACGTGATGGATGAGGCGGAGCGCTGTGATCGCCTTGTGCTGATGCGCGACGGCGCGGTCATAGCGGCGGGGACGCAAGAGGAACTTCTCAGCCGTACTCAGACTCGGGACGTGGAATCGGCCTTTCTCGCGCTGGTGGAAGCGGCGGCGCCCCAGTGAGCTTCCGAATAACCGCGGCCACTGCCGCGCGCGTGCTGGCGCAACTGCGCCGCGACCCGCGGACCGTTGCCATGTTGCTTGTTGTTCCGGCTGGCCTCCAGGTCCTTCTGCGCTATCTATTCGATGCCCGCCCCGAACAGTTCAACAAGGTCGGCGCTCCGGTGCTTGGCCTCTTCCCGTTTACCGCTATGTTTCTCGTCACCTCCATCACCATGCTCCGCGAACGCACAACCGGGACGCTGGAGCGCCTGATGACACTCCCTCTCGCCAAGTTGGACCTGCTCGGCGGATACGGCATCGCCTTTGGCGTGTTTGCAGCGCTGCAGGCGGCGATCACCAGCGCGGTGGCGTTCTGGCTGCTTGGGCTCGACGTACAGGGTTCGGCGCTGGTGGTAGCGGGACTGGCAATTGCCAACGCCGAACTCGGAATGGCGCTTGGACTGCTGGTCAGCGCCTTCGCGAAAACGGAGTTCCAGGCTGTCCAATTCTTGCCAGCCATCATCTTCCCGCAGATCCTGCTCTGCGGCCTCTTCGTTCCGCGTAGCGACATGGCTCCTGCGCTCGCCCTGGCCGCTCGCGCCCTGCCGCTGACCTACGCCTACGATGCACTCAACGGCGCCGCAACCGGGCAAACTGCGGATATTAGCCGAGACGCGGCTGTCGTGGCCCTTGCAATCGTCCTTTCGCTGGCGCTCGCCGCCGCAACGCTACGGCGGCGCACGGCCTGATCCGTTTGCCAATCTCGCCTTCGTTCAATAGGCTTCGCCTCGCATACATACAGCGCGGATCACCCCCGAGGCTCAGGCGCACCATGCGATACGGTTCGCGCCGCAGGGAAGAGCCGCGCGCAGGAGGAAATGGTTGGCCGATTACAAGAAACCCATCCCTGATCCAGATCCGGTCTCACGGCCGTTCTGGGACGGGGCCAAGAGCGGAAAGCTGATGCTCCCCCGCTGCACCAGCTGCAACCGCGTCCACTGGTATCCACGGCTCATCTGCCCGCACTGCCATTCGATGGAGATCGAATGGTTCGAAGCGAGCGGCAACGGCCACATCCACACCTTCGCCGTCCAGCATCGCGCGTTCGGCGGCTGGGCCGATGAAGTGCCGTTCGTCACGGCCTACATAGATCTCAACGAAGGCGACCGGATGCTGACCGTGCTCCGGGGTGTAGACCCCAACAAGCCGGAGAGCATCAAGATCGGCGCCCCGGTAAAGGTCGAATTCGAAGCCGCCACCGCGGATGTTCACATCCCGTTCTGGCGCGTGGTGGAGGCGTAACAATGGCAGGAGCACTTTCCCGGGCCGCGGCGATTGTTGGCGCGGCAGAAGCAAACGAGATCGGCTATCCAGAAACGCCGAAGACAGCCATACAGCTTCACATTGAGGCGATCAAGGCTGTCAGCGTTCAGACCGGCATTCCGATTTCGCGGATCAACGGCGTGTTCGGTGCTGGCTGGTCCTCGCAGATCGCTGAGTACCTTGGCCTGCATCCGAGCTACATCGACACCACTGCCGTCGGCGGCTGTTCTTTCGAAATGCATGTCCACCACGCCCTGGCGGCGATCCACGCGGGCATCATTGATGTCGCGCTGGTCACGCACGGTGAGAATGGCTGGTCAGCGCGGGCAACTCACGGCCGTGGCACCGGCCGGGCGCGTGGAGGCGGAGATCCTTGGGACCCGGGTTCGATGTTCAGCAACCCGTACGGCATTTCCGGGGCGCCTTCTAACTATTCCCACGCAATGACTCGCCACAACCACCGCTACGGCACCACCCCGGAGGACTTCGCCCATATCGCCGTAGTCACGCGGCAGTGGGCGACGCTGAACCCCCGCGCCGTTATGCATTCGAAGGGGACGCACCCCTTCGGCGGGCCGATCACGATCGAAGACGTGAACACCGCGCGGCTGGTGTCATGGCCGCTGACGTTGCTCCATTGCTGCCTGGTCACGGACTACGGCGGCGCAATCCTCATCACCAGCCCGGAGATCGCGAAGAGCGTGAAGACCAAACCCGTCTGGATCGCCGGCGCGGGGGAAAGCATGAGCCATTCGAACATGCTGGAGATGGAAGACTTCACCGCCACTTCCGCCGCTGCTTCCGGTGCCGCCGCCTACAAGATGGCGGGGATGGGACCAGAAGACATGGAGATGGCCATGATCTACGACTCGTTCACCGTCACTGCCGGTATCACTGCTGAGATGCTTGGCCTTGCACCTCGAGGTGCGGGCTTCACGCTCTGGAAGGACGGCCGCGCTGCCCCCGGGGGCAAGCTGCCGATCAACACCAACGGTGGAGGACTTTCGTTCAACCACTCGGGGATGTACGGGATGCAGCTCCTGGTCGAGGCGTATCGCCAGCTCTCCGGCACCGCCGAAGATGGGGTCAACGGGCTTCACGGCAAGCAGACCAGCGCGAAATCGTGTGTGGTCAACGGCACCGGCGGGAGCCTTTCCACGACTGGCACGCGGGTG
This sequence comes from Anaerolineaceae bacterium, assembly GCA_040007415.1. Taxonomy (GTDB): domain Bacteria; phylum Chloroflexota; class Dehalococcoidia; order Tepidiformales; family Tepidiformaceae; genus PNKC01. The sequence goes on along the minus strand of JBDTVB010000052.1, from coordinate 810 downwards.
CTGGTCGCGGATTAGTTCGAGTCCAATTGGTCCCCTCTCTCGTCGCCATCGAGAGAGGGGACGAACGGTGAAGGCCCGCTCTACGTGTGCCCCAGGATGCGGTGCGGCTCGTAGGGTGCTTCCAAGGCTTTCACTTCCCCCGGCGTGAGAGTGATTTCCAACGCGCCGATCGCCTCGTCCAGCTGATACATCTTGCTGGCGCCGATGATCGGCGCTGAGACAAAGGGCTTGCTGAGCATCCAGGCGAGTGCCACCTGGGCGGGTTTTACGTCCCGCTCGGCGGCCACCTGCTTGACCGCTTCGACGACTTCGAAGTCTGAGTCCTTGTAGTAGAGCGAGTGGGCGAACTCGTCTGACTTCGAACGTGTGGTTTCGTCCTGTTTTGTGGCGCTGCGGTTACCGGCGAGGAATCCGCGGGCCAGCGGGCTCCAGGGGATGATCCCCACGCCCTGGTCGCGGCACTGTGGGATCATTTCACGCTCCTCCTCGCGGTAGACGAGGTTGTAGTGATTCTGCATCGAAACGAACTTCGACCAGCCGTGCGCTTCGGCCACCTTCTGGGCCTTCGCGAACTGCCAGGCGTACATGCTGGACGCGCCGATGTAGAGCGCCTTGCCTGCGCGGACAACGTCGTTGAGCGCTTCCATCGTCTCCTCGATCGGCGTGTTCGGGTCCCAGCGGTGGATCTGGTAGAGGTCCACGTAGTCCGTGCCGAGACGCTTGAGCGAGGCATCGATACTCTGCATGACGTGCTTGCGAGAGAGGCCGCGGTCGTTCGGGTCGCCGCTCATCGGGTTGCAGAGTTTGGTG